>QNDJ01000261.1 GCA_003644825.1 Candidatus Zhuqueibacterota bacterium
GGTTCAGTAATTTGTATCCATCGGAACAGGAATCTCCTGTATCTGTTTTTTTAAAAATCTTTAACTATGGATTAAATACCGCTGATAGTGTTAGTATTAGGCTGGAATCTCAGAAGAGTGGCGAAAATAAGAAGACTCTATTCAGTAAAAAGATATCACCTGTGGGATTGGTGGATTCTCTTTCATTCAATTGGGATATAACGGGGATGTCCGGAGATAATATTCTATATTTTTCACTGGATACTGACAATAAAATTGAGGAGGTGTCAGAAAATAATAATAAGGTTTCAAGGGAAATATTTATTTTTGCAAGTGAAGTTTTTCCTTTAAAGCCATTACCTTTTTCTGTAATATCGAGTTCGACTGTAGAGCTTGAAGGAATAACATCAAACATCGTTGCTGGAGAAAATAGAGTTTATTTTTTTGAGGTTGATACATCAGAGGATTTTTCTTCACCTTTATTTGTATCAGATGGAATTAATGAAGATAAATTTTCTGGAAAGTGTAAAATAAATCTTCCTTTTGATGAAAGATATTATTACTGGAGGGTTAGAACGTATGATGGAAATAGATTCAGTAAATGGGGTAAATCTATTTTTTATACTGACTTTGAAGGCAATTTAGAATATTCATGGTTTCAGAAAGGAAAAGGTTTTAATAATAATATTAATAATAATGTTTCTGTAAATAATAAATTAATTTTGAGTAAGAGGAGCGTAAAATTAAGGGTAGAATCAGGTGGATTTGATGATGGTAATTTATGTCAGATACTGGTTAATAGTAAAATGGTAGAGTTCACTTATTACGATTCTCTTGTCTGGTATGCAGGCCCCGGTGTTTATGTGGTTGAAGTTGATAAAAATACAGGAAAGGTTCTAAAGGCTTATAAATATAATGCCTGGGCATCGCCGGAACATACATCAGCGCTTGTGGAATTTATTAATTCTGTTCCATCAGGGAATTATGTACTGGCGGGCATTAAAGATACAGGTCCAAGATATCTGGTTGATGATTTTCGAAAGGCAATAAAAACTATTGGCAGTAGATATGCTGACCAGATAGGGTTTAGAGACTCATGGGCGATTATCGGAAGAAAAGGTGCTGAAACTGGCTCTGTCCCTGAAAAATTAAGTAAGAGAGGTTCCGGGAGAGTTTCAGTTGAAGATAGCATACAGTTTTATAATACCTCAGGATGGACTGAGTCACTTCCAGTAAAGGGTTCGATAGAGTGGAGTAAATTGTTTTTCGACTGTTCAAATATTACCGAGAAAACAGGTATAGTGGTGAATATTCTTGGTAAAAATAGAAATACAAATAATCTGGATACACTTGTTATAACCGATAGTCCGGGAGAATTAAATCTAAAATTTATTGACCCGAGGATTTATCCTGAAATAAGGCTCAGATGTAAATTAACGTCTGATTCTACGCTTCTAACACCGGGTCTGGATTACTGGGGTATAAATTTTATTCCAGGGCCAGAACTTATTCCTTTAGAAAAATCGGTTTATATCAGCTCTGATTCTGTTCTTGAGGGAGAGAGGGTAACCCTCAAAGTTAAAGTTTATAATACCGGATATAATAAATGCGACAGTGTGGATGTTAAATTTTATGCTTATGATAATGAAGATAATAAAAGAGAAATTGGAAAAGTTGTTTTAATTAATATAAACGTTGATTCTTACAGAACAGCGGAAATAATTTTTGATACAAAAGGATATTCAGGTGATGTGTTGATTAATGCTGAAATAAATCCTGATAAAAAATACAATGAATTTTTTAATCTAAATAATGTTATTCTTAATAATTTATTTGTAAGAAAGGATACTCTTTCTCCTTCAATTGAGGTATTATTTGATGGAAAAGAGATTCTTCCTGGTGATTTTGTTTCGAGTAAGCCTGAAATTGTAGCAACAATCTACGATAACAGTCCGTTAGGGTTCGATGATACTTCCCAGGTGAGTGTATTTTTAAACGACAAAAAAATATCTTATAGTTCAGAAAAAATCCTTAAATTAATTCCGTATAATAATGGTGAAGTAAGAGCTGAAGTTGTTTACAGGCCTGTTCTGAAAAGTGGTTCTTACAGGCTCAAAATTATAACTGTGGATAAAACCCATAATAACTCAGTATATGAGATGGAGTTTATGGTTGAGGAAAAACCTTTAATAAAGGATGTTTTTAATTTTCCTAATCCTTTTGATAGGGAGACAAAGTTTACCTTCAATTTGACCCAGCCAGTTGATGACCTTTACATAAAAATATATACAGTTAATGGTAGACTGATAAGAACAATTGAAGCTGGTCCTTCTTTGGCGGGTTTTAATACAGTTTTCTGGGACGGAACTGACCAGGATGGTGATAGACTTGCAAATGGAGTCTATTTTTACCGGGTAATTGCAAAGAAAGAAGGAAAGTATATTACCGCACAGAATAAACTCGTTGTTATGAGATAAATTTCCTTCTAAAAAATATGAGAAATATTGAAACTTTTCTCAAAAATTGTAGTATATTACTAATACAATATGACATTAATACAATGAGCAGAATGAGCTGGATATTTAAGATAGGCTATTTTAAACGAACAATGAAGATAATTAACTATGATTCTTGGAAGCAAGGTTCAGGTTTAAGAAGGAATAGTTATGAAGATTGAAATAGACCCTAAAAAAGGGATGCCTATCTATCTTCAAATAATAGAACAGATTAAACATAAAATTGCTTCAGGCGAATTAAGTATTGGTGACAGAATACCAACAGTGCGTAAATTAGCTGTTGACCTTGAAATTAATCCGAATACTGTAGCCAAAGCTTACAATGAACTGGAGAGAGAGGGAATATTAGATTCTAAACAGGGAATCGGGACTTTTGTTAAAAAAAATAAAAATATTTTAACCATTGAAGATAGAAAAGATAAATTGACAGAATTATGTAGAAAGTTTTTAGATGAAGCATTGTGGTTTGGGTTCAACAAAGAGGATATAATGGATGAATTGAACAGGATGATATCATCAAAAAGGTAGGTCTAACTTAAACAGGTTTTATAAATGCAGGAGAATGAATATGAAAACAGGATTTAATGCTCCAATCATTAAATCAGAAGTACCAAAAAGAGGGAAAGTGAAAATTAATTTTCTTTTTGTTTTGATTTTAGTTTTTTTCCTTGTAGTTTCGATAATTTTTCTTAGAGTTTTTCACAGTATTATTTTATTTTTTGTATTTTTGTTTACAGGTTTTGTATTATCTCAATCGCCGAAGATAGTAAAAGAATGGGAGAAGGGAATTGTTTTGAGGTTTGGCAGATTTAGAAAACAGATAGGTCCTGGACTTTTCTGGGTAGTTCCCTTTATTGATAGGGTTGTTATGTGGATAGACCAGAGGGTTATGACAACCGGGTTTATGGCTGAGAAAACTTTAACAAAGGATACAGTGCCTGTGAATGTTGATGCAGTTTTGTTCTGGGTTGTATGGGATGCAAAAAAGGCTGCTCTTGAGGTGTCCAATTATTATGAGGCGATTTCCTGGGCGGCTCAAACTGCTTTAAGGGATATTATTGGAAAAACTGAGCTTTCTGACCTGTTGAAGGGCAGGGATAAAATTGATAAACAGCTTCAGAAGATAATAGATGCAAGAACAGAACCTTGGGGTATCACCGTTCAATCTGTTGAGATAAGAGATATCGTGATACCGCCGGAACTTGAAGAAGCTATGTCCAGACAGGCTCAAGCTGAAAGAGAAAGACTCGCAAGGGTTATACTGGGTGATGCTGAAACACAGATCGCCGATAAATTTGTTAAAGCGGCAGAAAAATATCAGGATAATCAGATTGCATTTCATCTAAGGGCAATGAATATGTTGTATGAGGGATTGAAAGAAAAAGGAGCATTGATTATTGTGCCATCTACTGCTGTGGAATCAATGGGGCTGGGAACAATTACAGGTTTAACTGCACTTTACAATAAGGATAAAAAGTGAAAATTATTAAAAA
>QNDJ01000262.1 GCA_003644825.1 Candidatus Zhuqueibacterota bacterium
ATATAAATATGATAAGAAAGTAACAGGTTTAACTGAGAAACAATTTGAAGATTTAAAAAATCCTCCATTAGGTTACTTTAGTCATTTTTCTAATAAAGCAGGAGTAAAAGTACTTACAGTAGATTGGGAAGCTAGATTTGGAGATAATAAACATACCTATACTGTGGTGAAGGATTATATGAAAAAATTATGGGTGAGATAGTAAAGGAAGCAAAAAAAGTAAGGTCAATACCTATAGTTGAGACTTACTCAAATTGCTTAAATAGATATCAAGAAATATTATTTAAACTATACCAATATTTTTTTGGTGTAGAAGAATTCATTGTTAGAAATATTAACGAACTGTATGAAAAAATAGAAAAATTTGAAAAAGAATTAAATATTAAAGTACCACATAACACCTATATAATTGTTGCATCTTTATATGAAAAATTGGTTGAAAAAATAAGCTGGAAAAACATTAAAGACATAATATACTGTTTTAATTCATCAATAAAAATATATCATAAAATATTAGGAGTTGAAACTGACAAAAAGCAAAAAAGTCGTATACTTATGGAGAAAGGTAATGTTCATTTGAAATTTGCTCAATATAAAAGTAAAAAGGAAAATCTTATAGAAGCAATAAAAGCATATGAGGAGGCTCTTAGAATCAGAACTTTTTACCGATTTTCAATTGACTATGCAATGATTCAGAACAATCTTGGTACAGCATATAGAATGCTTGCAGAAGTAGAGTGTAAATCTGAAAACTGTAATAAGGCAATAAAAGCCTACAAGAAAGCTCTTAAAGTGTTTTCCAGGGAGGAATTTCCAGAATTTTATCTATTAATAGAATGTAATCTTGAAAAAACCTTTATTTTCTGCAGAGATTAATAAAATAATTATTAAGTCAGTAAGGTATTTTAGCTACTATTATAGCTTTCCATTTTGATATTATAAATTTATATATATGGCTTTGTTAACACTCTGTTTGGATTTTTCAATTCAATCGGAACTTCTTGTATGCCAAGAATGTTAACTAAAATGATTAGGCCTATGTTTAGAAAAGAAGTAATTGATTTTAATATGATATTTTAATTTGTAAATATAAAAATTTGACTATGGTACAAAACGATGAATCTCAATACTCCAGTGTACAGATTGGGTGGCTTTCCATAATAATATTGGGAGTTGCAATAGTTTCAATTATAATTATTATGTTAACTTTGCCCTATGACCCTGTTGCCTTCATTATAATGTTTGTTGTTTTAGCTATTCTTGTGATCTGTCTTATTATATTTTCTTTTATGAGTGTGATTTGTGATAGGGCTTATCTAAAGATTAGAATTGGTTATATAATTAGTAAGAGTTTTCCAATTAAAGATGTTGAATCGTGCAAGGTTGTCAGAATTCCCTGGTATTATGGCTGGGGCATTAGAATTGTGCCTGGTGGTTGGTTATATAGGGTTTCAGGCTTCTATGCAATAGAAATCAATATGAAAAATGGTAAACGTTATTTAATTGGAACTAATGAACCTCAAAATCTTGCAGAATTTATTAATAAACTACTAAAACAGAACTTATAACAAAAATAATATACAAAACAGTATCCATAATTGAATACATAAAGGATTTTTTTAAGTTCAGGATTTCGCATACTCACAAACCAATGTTAAAAAAGCAGGCTACATTTCAGGGAAAGAATATCTAACCGGAAGTAATGAAAATAATAAAAAAGGATATTTCCAATCGCTCGGCAATATTAATTATCTTCGGGTTGTGTGCCTTACATCTGATTTTTTTTCAGTTTTTTTGCTCCTGCAATTTCTACACCTGATGTCCAGGGATATTTTACCCAGGGTAGGTTAATTGCAACAAGTAGAAAAACTTATTTTATACCTGAGAATAATCTTCAGTATATTGTTCCTCACTGGTATAGCCCGGATGGACGAAAATATTTTACCACTTTTCCACCTGGATTTCCCTGCCTTATAGCTACAGTGTGTTTACAGTTTATTATCACTCAACCAAATCAGAACAAATAGGAACTTCATATATCAATTATATGAGTATATATAAAAATAAGATAATTTGGTTGATTTTCAGAAATTAAAATAATAAATTATTCTGAATTAATTAACAGTCATTCTTTTCCTGACACATTCCTATCATCCCCACTTTACTATTTTACTAAGGAAGGAGGATAGAATGAAATCCATAAAATTTGTTGTTCTTTCAATTATTTTTATAATTTACTGTTCAATAATCTCACCTGTATTAGCCCAGGATAACGTTCTTGATTTGTTAAAATCGATTGGAATTATTGAGCAGAAAGTTATGATGCCAATGCGCGACGGTGTAAGGCTTGCTACTGATATATACCGTCCGAAAACGGACAAACCTGTACCTGTCATATTTTCAAGAACGCCGTACAACTTCAACTCCTGGAGAGATGGCAAGCTTAATACTCGTACATACCAGGAGGCCTATGAAGCAGTCAGGAGAGGCTATGCATACGTCGTTCAGAACGAACGCGGGAGGTACTTCTCGGAAGGAAAATGGGACATCCTCGGTCCGCCGACTACTGACGGGTATGATGCAATTATGTGGATGGCAGAACAACCCTGGTCTAACGGCAAGGTCGGATTAATTGGATGTTCTTCTACGGCTGAGTGGCAGATGGGGGTGGCAGCTTTAGACCCTCCTGCCCTTGCAGCGATAGTGCCGATGGGGTTCGGTGCAGGTATTGGACGTGTTGGTGAGTTTTACGAACAGGGGAACTGGTATCGTGGCGGTGTTAACCAGATGCTTATGACAGCATGGCTTTATGACTATGGCTTTGTTGAGACATACCGGTGGCGGCCAACTTTTCCCTCTGATATGTCCCGTGAAGAGCTTGTGCAGGTGTCCAGATTCTTCGATCTGGCGGCTGAGATACCACCTGTAGACTGGTCAAAGGCACTCTGGCACCTGCCTCTTATAGATATAATTAAAAATGTGAATGGTCCGAGAAGCAACTACGAAGAAATGATCAAGCGGAAACCGAATGACCCTGCCTGGTATAAAGGAGGTCTATACCACGATGATATGCCCTTTGGTGCACCCAGCCTGTGGTTTATGTCCTGGTATGATATTTCGATTAGTCCTAATTTAGCCCTGTTCAATCATGTGCGAAAAAATGCAAAGGACCCGGAAGTTGCAAAAAATCAGTTCGCAGTCATCGCACCAACACTGCATTGTGCATTTAAACGTGCAACAAAAGAAACCATTGTGGGCGAGCGTAATGTTGGAGATGCCCGGTTCGATTATGATGGGCTCATCTATGGTTGGTTTGACTACTGGCTGAAGGGCGAAGACAACAAAATCCTCGAAAAAACACCGAAAGTTCAGTACTACACTATGGGGCTCAATAAGTGGCAGTCGTCGGATACCTGGCCTCCGGAAGGTGCTGAGATGGTTACTTTATATCTGACGAGTAAGGGAAACGCTAACAGTGTCTTTGGTGACGGCAGGCTTTCTACAGAGCCACCGGGTCCGGAAGACAACCCTGATTCCTTTACCTATGACCCAGCCTATCCTGTGCCAACCCATGGTGGTGGTTTTTGCTGTATGGGTAGTGCGTTCAAGCCAGGTTCCTTTGACCAGAGGCAGATGGAAGCTCGAAATGATATCCTGGTTTACTCAACAAATCCACTCAAGAAAGGCATCGAAGTGAGTGGGCCTGTTAAAATCACGCTTTATGTGTCATCCGATGTAAAGGATACGGATTTCACTGTAAAACTGATTGATGTTTATCCTGATGGAAGGGCATACAACCTGGATGAAACTATCCAGCGTGTACGTTATAGAGAGGGCTATGATAAGGAGGTATTTATGGAGAAGGGCAAGGTCTATAAGCTTCCTGTTAGTTCAATGTCGACCAGCAACTATTTTGCACCGGGACACCGCATTCGGATAGAGGTCTCGAGCAGCAATTTTCCGAGATTCGCACGTAATCTAAAC
>QNDJ01000263.1 GCA_003644825.1 Candidatus Zhuqueibacterota bacterium
ATATTTGCTTTTTTGAAAAATAAAATAAGAGGAAAACTTTTTTTTCCTTTTTTTAAATCACTTCCGATATCTTTTCCGAGCACTTCCTCAGAAGAATAAATATCAAAAAGGTCATCCTGAATCTGAAAAGCGATTCCCAATTCCATACCAAACTTTTTCAATACTGTTACTTCATCAGGGTTTGCATTCGCCAGAATAGCACCAATCTCAGCACACACCGATAATAAAACCCCTGTTTTTAAGCTAACCATTTTAAGATAATCTTTTTCAGAAACATAATCCATCTTCTCAAAATCATTATCCATAGATTGACCTTCACAGATCTTAATAATACCATCAGAAAATATTTTAATAATTTCTTTTATCTTTTCAGCCGGGACATCAGAAAGAAATTTATAAGCAAGAGCTATCAGACCATCACCTGTGAGAATCGCAACATTTCTGTTCCATTTCTTATAAACGGTTGGTTCACCCCTTCTTTTATCATCTTCATCCATAATATCATCATGAACAAGTGTGAAATTATGAATTATTTCAACAGCGCAGGCAGCTGAAATGCAGTTCCGATAGTCTCCACCAAGTGCATCACAGGATAACATCAGTAATATGGGCCTAAGCCTTTTTCCTCTTAAATTTACCATATACTTCATAGGGGAATACAGGTTAACAGGTTCATTTTTTTTAATAGAACTCTCTATATTCCTGTTTATTATATCAAGTAAATCTTCATAAAGCTTGTTAAATTCTTTTAATTCTCTTTTAAAATGTTTAAACATAATTCTATTGTGTTTATTATTATTATTATTATTCTATACCCAGAATTGTTCGGTATCCATATATATCCAGGAATCCATGCCCGCTAATATTAAAGGCAATTACTTTTTTTTCGCCGGATTCTCTGCATTTTATTGCTTCATCAATAGCACAACAAACAGAATACGCCGATTCTGGTGCAGGTAACCACCCTTCTGCTTCCATAAATATTTTAGCTTTTTCAAATACATACTTTTCATCAATCGGATAAGCAACAGTATCAATCAAGCCTTTATGCCTTAACAAACTGATAATTGGAGAGGAACCGTGATATCGCAAACCATCTCCTTTAATGGGTTCCATATCTACTTTATGCCCCAGAGTATACATCTTCAACATTGGTGTTATCTCTGCATAGTCAGCAAAATCGTATTCATAATTTCCCTGTAAATTTGGTGCTGCCTGACTTTGAGCTGCAATAAATTTTATTTTTTTTCCTTTCTTCAGAACATCACCCATAAATGGCAATGCAAACCCACCGAAATTCGAACCACCCCCAAGACAGGAAATAACAATATCAGGATAATCATCAAATATTTCAAACTGTTTTTTTGTTTCTAATCCAATTATTGTCTGGTGCATAAGAACGTGATTCAAAACTGAACCAAGGCAGTAAGTCGCCTTTGGGTCTTTTTGTGAATCCTCCATACCTTCTGATATAGCAATCCCCAGAGAACCCACGTGCTCAGGATTTTTTTCATATAAAGACCTGCCAAACTCCGTCATAGGGCTCGGTGATGCAAATACGTCTGCTCCAAGAAGCTTCATAAATGATAACCTGTCTTTTTTCCAGTTATACACACTACGAACCCAGAATACTGTACATTTCAAACCGGTTATAGCCGCTGCATAAGAAAGAGCTGTTCCCCACTGACCAGCTCCGGTCTCTGTGGTAACTCTCTCAAATCCCTGTTGTTTTGCATACCAGCACTGAGCAAGAGCTGTGTTTACCTTATGACTTCCTGTAGGGCTGAAAAATTCACTCTTATAATAAAGCCGTGCGGGTGTATCCAGTTTTTTCTCAAGGCTTGTTGCCCTGAATAGAGGACGAGGCCTGCCTGCCCTGGAATACAGGTCTAAAATACCTCCGGGAATATCTATCCAGGTCTTGTTAGAAAACTCCTGGTTAAGGCATTCTCCTATCATCAAATTAGGCAAATTTTGCAACCTTGAAGGTCCTTCTTTCGGATCCATTGGCTGTGGTAACGGCTCGGGTAAATCAGGAATAATATTATACCATTGAACCTGAAGTTCATCAAAGTTTAAATTAACCATATTCTTCATTTCTAACTCCTTTCACTAATTATCGAAAATACATTTTAAAAATAAAATTATCATTTTAAATCTTTTATTCTTAACTGAACCGTTGTTTGTCCTTCCCATGTATTCTCTTCAATACAATAAACAATATCAAGATTTTTAGCTACAGGGTCAATTCTATAAATTAAATCACCCATATTAAATCCTATAGCATCAATAACAATTCCATTCTGTTTTACTTTAAACTTAAGATGATTTGAACCAACAATTTCCGGTGTTCCAACAACTTCAAGGTTCCTTGTTAAAAATACAGGCCTCATATTCTGCGGGCCAAAAGGGGCAAACCTGTTAATAATATTAATTAATCTTTCATTAATTTCTCTAAAGTTTATTTTACCATCTATCCATATCTTTGGTTTTAAAATATCTTCAGAAATTCTATTAAAGGCAACTGATTTAAACCTTTCATTAAATTTATCAATATTTTCTTCTTTTAAGGTTAAACCAGCCGCATACTTATGCCCTCCGTATGTTTCAAGAAGCTCTTCACATTCCCTCAGAGCAAGGTAAAGATCAAAACCGGGTATACTTCTTGCTGAACCCTTTCCGACACCATCCTCAACAGATATAAGTATTGTTGGTCTATAATATCTTTCCACTATTCTCGAAGCAACTATACCTATAACACCAGTATGCCAGTTTTCCCTTGATAAAACAATAGCTCTATCTTTTTCAGGATCATAATCAGCTTCAATCATTTCAAGAGCTTGAGCAAAAGTTTCTTCATCGATATTTTTTCTGTTTCTATTCTCTTCTTCAAGGATAGTAGCAATATTTAAAGCCTGGGTTCTATTATTAGTAGTTAAAAGCCTGACAGCTCTTTCAGCACTACCCAACCTTCCTACAGCATTTAACCTTGGTGCCAGAATGAAGACAATCTGCCCGGTTCCAACAGGTTTTTCAAATATTCCAGAGGCTTTAAGAAGAGCATTGATTCCTATTTTTTCTCTTTTATTTAGTCTTTCCAGACCAAGCTTTACAAGAATTCTGTTCTCATCTACAAGAGGAACAATATCAGCTGCACTTCCTATAGCAACATAGTCAGTATATCTTTCAACAACATGGGAAATCAGCCCGAGTTTTTTAGCCAGCCCCTGTATTAATTTAAATGTAACCCCCACACCTGCCAGCTCTTTAAACGGATAATTGCAATCCTCTCTTTTAGGGTCAAGAATAGCATAAGCATCAGGAAGTTCTCGCCCAGGCTCGTGATGGTCACATATTATTACATCAATATTATTTTTTTTTGTTAATTTAACCTCTTCAACAGCAGTTATACCACAATCAACCGTAATAATAAGAGATATATTTTCCTTAATCCTATTTCTAATACAGGAATATGAATACCCATAACCTTCTTTAAGTCTTTCTGGTATGTAATATAAAACATTTCCATTTAGCTTTTTTAAAAAGAGATACAATATTGATATACTTGTTATACCATCTACATCATAGTCGCCGTAAACTAAGATTTTTTCACCCTTTTTTATGGCATCGATAATTCTATCAACTGCTTTTTCGAGGTCTTTCATAAGGAATGGATCATAGAGGTCGGAAAATTTTGGTTTGAAAAATTTTCTTGCTTCATCGAAATTCTTAATACCTCTCGTTACAAGAATCCTTGCAATTACTTCAGGAACATTTAAAGAATGCTTTAACTCGTTAACCTCCTTTTGAGAAAGAGTTTCATTAAAACACCAGAAAAAATCCATTAAAATCTTCTCTGCATAAATATGAAAATATTTAATTCAAATTTAAATAAAATAACAGGTAAATTCAAGAGATAGTTTTTTTATAAATAAATAATTTAACTTTGGCAAAAATTGTTCATTGATAATAGA
>QNDJ01000264.1 GCA_003644825.1 Candidatus Zhuqueibacterota bacterium
GTTGTAATAAGGGAAAATGATGAGCTTTTTCATAATGATAAGTAAATATTTGATTTAACGCTAAATCCTTAAAGCCCTCGAAAATAATAAAGTTTCATAATATTACATTAATATTAATTTACTTATCAGCAATTTTTCTGACATTTGAATTAATGCTTTATTAAACTTAAAATATATTTCTGGAGAAACTGTCATTATTCTTCATTATTTCTTTATATTAAGTGTTGTTATGTCAATTTTAAAATATTAAAATGGACTTAAACATAAAATAGGAAGGTCATAAATATTTATAAACAGCTTCAATTTTATTAAAAAATCCTTGAAATAATTTAATAATATATATATAATATTACAAAATATATAATGAAGTTTAGATAAAGAAAGATAGGATAGGTCCATCTTTAAATTGACAAAATGGTTTAAAATAGATATTATATAAGGAAAAAATTGGAAAAATATCCTGAGGGGTTTATATATGATTGAAGAAGGAGTTATAATTGAAGGTTCTTTCTGGCCAGAGCCAGTTGAAATAAAAAAAATTGACCGTTTTGGTGATCGCACCCATATTGTAGGAGCAACTATTTACTCTAACATCCACATAGACCAGTTATTAACAAAAGATGATATTGAAAAATTAAAAGTCAGGGAATATATTTTGGATTTTTCTGCATCAGGGATTGAGGCGTTTTTATCCATTGAGGCTGAGCGTTATAAATTTGCGTCACTTTTTGACCCTCTTTTAGCAATGAATACTTCTAAGATAGATCCATTACCGTTTCAGATAGAAGCGGTCTATGGGTATATCCTGAAACTACCGCGTATAAGATTTCTCATTGCGGACGACCCTGGTGCTGGAAAAACTATTATGGCAGGGCTTATTATAAAAGAGTTAAAATTACGTGGCATTGTAAACAGGATTTTAATAGTTGTTCCTGGTCATCTTAAGGATCAATGGAGGAGGGAATTAAAAGATAAGTTTCATGAACCGTTCACGGTAATAGATAGAGGTTTTCTTGATGCTCATTATGCTGAAAATCCATGGCAGAAGGAAAATCAGGTTATAACATCTATCGACTTTGCAAAAAGAGTAGAAATTTTGACCGCACTTAGAGGAACTTACTGGGACCTTGTTATAGTTGATGAAGCTCATAAAATGGCTGCTTATAGATATGGAGAAAAATTATCAAAGACCGGGAGATACAAATTTGGTGAAGTTATATCAAGAACTACGGACCATCTGCTTTTTCTTACTGCAACACCCCATAAAGGTGACCCTGAAAATTATAGGCTTTTTCTTGACCTTTTGGTGCCGGGTTTCTTTGCTACTAAAGAGTTAATTGATGAATCTATAAATAATAGAGATAATCCGCTATTTATCAGGAGAATGAAGGAAGACTTGAAGGATTTTGATGGTAAACCTATTTTCACCAATCGTTATCCAAGAACTATTAAATTCAGACTATCTGAAAAGGAAAAAATATTATATAATGAACTTTCAAAATATGTTATTTCTCAATATAACAAAGCCTTAAGGAAAGATAAAAAGAGAAATGTTGCATTTGCTTTACTGATTTTGCAAAGAAGAATGGCATCCAGTACATACGCACTTTTCAAATCACTTGATAGAAGAGAACACAGACTTAAGGATTTAATTAAAAAACCTGAACATAAAGAAGAAATATTAACTTATATTGATATTGAAGAAATTGATGATTATGAAGAAGAAAAACGGTGGGAAAAAGAGAAAGAATGGGAAACATTAAGTATCGCCGAAAATAAAGAAGAATTAGAAAAAGAGATTGACACACTTTCCAAACTTATAAAAAAAGCAAAGGAAATTCTTAATGTAGAGTGTGAAATAAAACTATCGGAATTAAAAATGGCGATAGAGGAAGGGTTTGTAAAAATAAAGGAAATGCAGGGAAAAGAAAAAATTCTTATTTTTACAGAATCCAAGGATACTTTAGAATATTTAGTGGAAAAGATTAAAGAATGGGGATACTCGGTGAATTTTATTCATGGTGGTATGCGTTTAGAAGAAAGGATAAAAGCTGAGAAGATTTTTCAACATAGAACTCAGATTATGGTTGCAACCGAAGCTGCTGGAGAAGGTATAAATCTTCAGTTTTGTCATCTTATGATTAATTACGACATACCCTGGAATCCTAACAGGCTGGAGCAAAGAATGGGAAGAATTCACAGGTATGGACAGCAGAAAGATGTTTATATTTTTAACCTTGTAGCAGAAGATACAAGAGAAGGTAAAGTTCTGGTTAAACTATTTGACAAACTTGAAGAAATTAGGAACGCCGTAGGAAGTGATAAGGTATTTGATGTTATTGGTGATACGTTCTATGGAAAAAACCTGTATAAACTGATTTTGGATGCTGTAGCACGTTCAAGAAATATAGATGAAATAATAGATGAACTTGATATTAGTGTAGATGAAAAGTATATTGCTGAAGTTAAGGAGGCTCTGGGTGAGAGCCTTGCAATAAGGCATATTGATTATACAATGATAAAGGAGATGGCTGAAAAAGCAAAGGAGTATAGATTGATACCTGAATATGTAGAAGAGTTTTTTAAAAAGGCATATCATATAGCTGGTGGAAATTTCAGAACCCGAAAAGATGGATTCATTTCAATAGAATCTATTCCTCATAAAATAAAACAAATAGCAGAAGAATTTAATTTTAAAAATAGATATGGTTCTATATTAAGGTCATATCCTAAAGCCACATTTGACAAAGAAATTGCATTCAAGAACCCTGATGCAGAGTTTATTACTTTTGGAAACCCACTGTTTGAAGCTTTACTTGAGTGGGTAAAGAGAACTTACTTTGATAAATTACAAAAAGGTGCAGTTTTTAAAGACCCGTCCGGAATATACAATGGTATTTTATGGTTTTTTGAGGGAGAAGTGAAGGATGGAAAAGGGCAAGTAGCAGGCAAACGGTTGATAGCAATTTATGATGCTGTTTCTGAAGTATCGAATATCAATAAAATGCAGGATGTTAATCCTGCAGTTCTGTGGGATTTTATTCCTTCGAACAATGAAGAGATAACAGAATTAGATATTAAAAAAGAAATAGCTCAGGAATATGCTGTGAATGCTGTTGAAAAATATAAACAAGAGATAGTTAAGGAAAGGGAAAGACAGGCTGAAATAAAGAAAAAATATGGGTTCAGGTCTCTGGAGTACTTAATAGATAAACTTGATGGTGACCTTGTAAATCTTTATGAAAGACAGGCAGATGGTGAAAAAACAGATGTTGCTATCAGGAATAAAGAAGAAAAAAAGAGACAATACGAAGAAACATTAAAAACGTTGAAGAGGGAAATAGAGCAGGAAGTAAGTCTGACAATATCTATGCCGAAATATATAGGTGCAATTCTTGTAAAACCTATAATATCAGGAGATATGGTAAGCGATGAGGAGATAGAAAAAATAGGAATGAATATTTCTATGGAATATGAAAGGAATCAGAGGAGAAAGCCTGAAGATGTATCAAAAGAAAACCTCGGATTTGATATAAGGTCAAGAGGGAAAGATGAAATCAGGTATATAGAAGTAAAGGCAAGGAAGGATGAAGGTCAGGTTGCTCTTACATTTAATGAATGGTTTAAAGCCAAAAGGTTTAAGGAGCAGTACTGGCTTTATATTGTAGCGAATGCTGCTAAAAATCCGACACTTTATATTATAAATAACCCTGTTGATAATTTAAAGGTTAGGGAAAAAATTGAAATGGTTCGTTTTTTAGTTCCTTTAGATGAGTGGAAGAATAAAGGAGTGAAAGTATGAATATTAATAAGATTATATCAACTGGTGAGTCGGAAACAATAAAAACTGCTGATGCTTTTGGTGGGTTCCAGGTGATTTTTAGAAAGGATATTTACAAAAAAAAATACTTAAAGAAATTAGAACTCAGCGAAAGGCAGATAAAAGCTGTAATTTATGTTAA
>QNDJ01000265.1 GCA_003644825.1 Candidatus Zhuqueibacterota bacterium
ACTCAATATCAAGAAGGTTTATTATCAAATGGAAAAGTTAAAAAAACTTTTTAAAGAAGAAAATATAGAACATAAAATAGGTGCAGGTTTTAGTTTTATTTTTTCATTAATTATCTATTTAATTTCTATAGCACCAACGGTATCTTTCTGGGACTGTGGAGAATTTATTTCCTGCTCAAAAACTCTCAGTGTTCCTCACCCACCTGGTGCACCCGTATTCATTCTCGTAGGAAGAATATTTTCAATGGTTCCATTTGTAAAAAGCATTGCTCTCCGTGTGAATGTAATTTCTCCACTATGCAGTGCTGTAGCTGTTATGATTCTTTATCTTGTCATTGTACGGCTTATAAAAGAATGGACCGGCAATCCTGAAAATATTAAAGATAAAATATGTATAAGCATTTCAGGTATTGTTGGAGCAATGGGTTTTGCATTTACAGATTCTTTCTGGTTTAATGCTGTTGAATCCGAAGTTTATGCTATGAGCCTTATGTTTACAGCTCTCGTTCTTTATTTTGCCTTATACTGGATGGATAACTATAAAAAATTCCATTCCGTAAAATATCTTCTTCTAATAATATATCTGTTAGGTCTTGCTTTTGGAATACATCTATTAAGCCTTCTTGTAATACCAACTATTTTAATACTAATGTATTTCACCGAAAAAGAGATTTTCCTGAGAAAAGAGGTATGGATTTTTATTCCGATTCTTATAATTGTAGCTTTCTCTATATATGCATTAATAGTAATAAGGTCATCTCAAAATCCGCCACTTGATATGAATAATCCTGAAAACTGGGACAATCTTAAATATTATCTAAAAAGAGAACAATATGGACAATGGAGTATAATTCAAAGAAGAGCTCCTTTCTGGACATATCAGATAAAAAAGATGTTTCTCCGATACTTCGGATGGCAATTCATTGGTAAGGGAACTACTTTAGGACCCGATGGATATATCGCTGAGAATTTCAGTTTAAATGGACTGCACGGGTTACCTTTCATTATAGGAATTTTAGGACTCATTTACCATTCTCTGAAAGACTGGAAAAGATCATTCTCTATTTTTGTTTTGTTTATAATGACCGGTATTGCTCTTGTAGTGTATCTTAATCAGACAGACCCACAGCCCAGAGAAAGGGATTACGTTTATGTAGGATGTTTTTTTGCTTTTTCAATCTGGATAGGCATCGGTGCTTATATGATTTTGAACTACGTAACTAATTACTTTAAAAATAATAAATACAAACTAATAGGTTATCTATCGTTTACTTCAGTAGTTCTCATTCTGATTGTTCCTGTAAATGAATTGCACTTCAATTTTCACACTCATGATAGAAGTGGAAAATACATCCCCTGGGATTACTCATACAACATACTTGAGTCCTGTGAAAAAAACGCAGTATTATTTACAAACGGAGATAACGACACATACCCCTTATGGTATCTTCAAATTGTAGAAGGAATCAGAACAGATGTCTCTATAGTTAATTTATCTTTACTTAATACAGATTGGTATATACTTCAGTTAAAACATAAGGAACCTAAAGTTCCTATCAGTTTACCTGATGATCAGATAAAAGGCATACTACCTATGTTATGGGAAAAAAAGAGAAATGTAACCTTTGAAATACCTTATGAATTAATAAAAAATTATATGAAAGATAAATGGAATAAAATAAAACCACCTGAAAAAGGTAATATACTCAAAATGAATTTTGAAATAGGCCCCACTCTTGCTAATAAAGCAATAAGAGTACAGGACAGGATGGTCCTTGATATTCTGTATGCTAACCAATGGAGAAGACCATTATACTTTACAATTACAACACCCTTCAATAATATGATAGGACTTAAAGAATATCTAAGAATGGATGCAATGGCATGGAAAATCATTCCATCAAAAAATTACAAGCTTGATCCGGATATATCAAAAAGACTGCTTCTGAAAAAATACAAATACAGAGGGATAAATGATCCAAAAGTGTATCTCGACCATCAAAGTGAAAGGCTACTCGGTAATTACATAAATGCTTTTATGAATCTCGCCCTGACACTGTATAATCAAGGCAGAAAAAAAGAAGTACCTGAAGTCCTTAACAAAATGGAAGAAGTAATACCCCAGGAACTCCATCCAATAAAAAAACCCCAGGTCGTACTTCAGATAGCAAAGTTATATTTAATCTCCGGTGATAAGAAAAAGTTCGAAAAATATCTCGATACTTATGTATCTTTCCCTTCACTACCAAGAAAAGCACTACTGGAATCATCTATGGATTATGTGAGGTTTCTAAAAAACTATGATAAAGCTGAAAAAATCCTGCTAAAAATATATAATCAAAATCCTTTTAAATCTGATGTGGTTAGTTATTTAATTAACCTTTATACTTTAAAAAAGGATTATAAAAAAGGAATTGAAATTCTTGATAAATGGCTTATGCAAAGACCAAATGACAAAGGTGCAAAGAAAAAAAGGGAAGAGTTATTGAAAGCACTTGAGAAATCTTCTTCCGATACTACAAACAAGAAGTAATATTACTCTTTTTTAATTATTACAAAAGTAATATCATCTTTAAAAGTTTTTCTTGACGTATATTTTTTTATTTCATCCAGCAGTTTATTTTTGATTTTTTCTGGGGCTAAATGATTATTTTTTCTCAAAAAGTCAATTAACCTTTCCTCGCCAAAAGCTTCCTTTTTTTTATTCACACATTCGGTTATTCCATCAGTATACATAAAAATTATGTCGTTTTTCTGGATAGCTTTCTTACTGTATTTATAGTTCAGATCTCGCAGAAAACCTAAAACTGGTCCACCTTCTTTTAAAAATTCCACATCTCCATTATTCCTCAAAAGTAAAGGTGGATTATGCCCCGCATTAGTATAATAAAAAAGGTCATTTGAAGGGTCTAGAATTCCATAAAAAAATGTTGCATATTTTTCGTGGTCTGTAATATCATAAAAAGAGTTATTAAGATTTCTTATTATTTTTTCAGTTTTGATGCTTTCTCTGACCTGACTCTTAAAATGTGCATATAAAGAAGCCATCAATATTGCCCCGGGAATGCCTTTACCAGAAATATCACCTATTGCAATGCCCAGCTTTTTATCCATTAAATAGACTAAATCATAAATATCTCCCCCAATTTCTTCACTGGGTAAATTATAAGCTTCTATTAGATAACTTCCGATATTATGCTTTTCTTTCGGTAATAATACCTGCTGAATTTCTCTTGCTATTTTGAGTTCCCTTTTAATGTGTTTTTTTTCTAAATAATCTTTATAAAGCCTTGCATTTTCAAGAATTACCGCTGTCTGGCTGGCAAAAGATTTCAGGGTTTCTAACTGGTTTCTTGTAAAAAAATGTGGTTTATCGCTTTCCAGATTGAAAGCACCCAGTATTCTTTTATATGAAACTATTGGAACAACCATCTCCGAAACAGTGGTCTCTCTCCTGTTTATATACCGTGGATCTTTTGATACATCAGGAACTATTATACCTTTTCCGGTTTTTATTACCCAGCCGACAAGTCCATCCCCTATTTTTATTGGTTTTTTATCAAAAGCTTCTTTATCATAGCCTCTTATAACCTGATACTTCAGGGTATTATCTTTAAAATCTATTAAAAATATAGCAGCAGAATCATACCTTACAAATTTTTTCAATGAATCAATTATCAGATTAAGGGCTTCATCTGGGGAAGCGCTTGAACTCAATTTTTTACTTACTTTCAGAAGAATTTCTTTTTCCCATTTCTCAATAGAAAGGCTTCTCCTCAGGTAAGCATTTTCAAGCATAATCGATAACTTTTCCCATTCTTCATACGAAATAGAAAAATTAACAGGGTCAATAAGGTCTGAAATTACTCCCCCAATTAATCTATTTCTTGAAACAAAAGGAACAATAACATTGAATCCATCTGTCATTAATCTTTCAGCAACAGGAAATAGAGCCCCATC
>QNDJ01000266.1 GCA_003644825.1 Candidatus Zhuqueibacterota bacterium
ATGCAGGCATAAGTGGATTTGCCTTTATATTTTTCTGATGAAATTTTACCTTTTCTCCATCAATAAGAAGTTTTTTAATATTAAAAGTTTTGTGAATATCAAAGCTAATTTCTCTCAAATCAACAGCAGAAGTTTTAATCAAAACAGAACCCTTTACTGAAATTTTTCCCCTTTCCGGTTCAATAAAAACATTTAATCTATACCTAACAGGTTCTGATTTTCCCCCAGAATCAATCATAGTTGATAATAACAAAAACAGGAATACAGTAATAGCTTTCATTTCTTCCCCTCTATATGAAAAAATCTACTAAAATACATAGACTACAATCCTTTTCTTTGCTACGGTATAATAGTATTTCTTCTATTTTTTAGCATTTTCTCGATTTCACACCTGAATTCATCGTCCGTTTGGTGCGGTTCATGAGTTCCTGTAACAAGGTTTATTTTCGGGAAATGCTTTTTAATTATTTTAATATATTTATTTTTAAAAGGACATAAAACCATCATACAATAACTCAAATGAATATAATCAGCACCATAATGAACTAATGATTCCACCTTTGGAATAATAACAGATTCACCTACAACTGTTGGGCATCCATTACAGGAACTGATACCCACAAGTTCTACCTTTTTATCTTTATATTCCTTAAAGAATCCCTTTCGTTCTTTCATATCCTTCAAACATACTGAAACAGGACAATCAAGAATCCTTGTTGTATTGGAACAGGTTATTATGCCTATCTTTATCTTTTCCATTCTTTCTCCTTTTTTGTATTACACCCCAACAAAATACTTTTTTATTGTGTTAAATAGAAGAATATGATAATTATTACCCAGAAAATGAAGCAAAAAAAGTGGATACAAACTTCTTGTTTTCTTATAAATAACACACATCCACAAGCCTCCGCAGGTCTGCATCGATAACTGACCAAAAGAATAGAGATAACTTTTCTGATGTAAATACTGATAACCCCAGAAGTCAGAAGGAACATGCCAGAGACCAAAAAGAATACCTGCTAAAATCCACATATAACGAATACCAAAGATACGTTCAAGCTCATTCTGAATAAATCCATTGAATATAAGTTGTTCATAAATACAGACGCCAACAAGAAGCATAATAAACAAACCAAATCCCATTTCACCAGCGGAACCTATATTTAAAATTGAACTCCCACCCATAAAAACAAACGGCAGTACAAGAACACCCCAATTCTTAGGCATACAAAAGCCAAAAGATTCCATCTTTTCCTTTTCTATAACCAACTGGATAACAAGTACCAGTATTATAGGCCATACTCCATCAAGAATCCCCCACCGGGTAACAAGAAAATCGTAATACCTTATTCCTTTTACAGCAAGCCGATTTGTCATAACAACATCAATATAAATAAGAACATAAACCAGGATTATCCAGAATAATTTTCGTTTATTGAAAACAGCTTTTTCAGTATCCGGGTCCTTTGCAAACTTATCAGTTAAAAAAGCAAAAATCAAACACAATCCAGCTATGAAAAACTGAAAGAAATGCTCCATTTTTTACCTCTGTTGATTTACACTATAATCAGGCTTTTTCACCCCATGCCAGCCAGATTATCCTCAAAGGTTTATTGCCTTCAGTCCATAGAATATGAACAGTATCAGGTGGAATATAAATAGCCTCCCCTTTTTTTATCTCAACTGTTTTATCACCATACTTTAAAAATCCATTTCCTTCAATGATGATCAGTAATTGCGGGAAAGGATTGGTATCCCCTTCTTTATTTAACCTTTCTCCTTTTTTTATTTCATACCAAGCACTTCTGAAATTCTTATCATAAAAAAGAGCAACTGCATAAGCTCCATGTATAAATCTTGAGTAATCACTTCCAAATTTAATTCGTTTTATTTCAGCAGTATTAAAAAAATTACACAGATAATAATACAGATAGAGCAAAAACTCCTGCGAAAAACTGACTCCTTTTCCGGGCAAAATATCAAGAGGAGCTCTATCACTGAGTTTAGCTCTTCCTGCTGCTGTTAATGCATTCAGTTCACCTTTATATATTTTTGTCAGGGTTAATTTATCAGATATGAAAATAATGAACGCTTCTTTATTTTTACCTGTATTTACGGTTGAGCCCTCCATTAAATTCACCCAGTAATTAACCATCTGTTCATCATCTTTAATATTAAACTGGATAATTTTCTTATACTTTTCAGGAGCCAGTTTTACAAAAGACTCTGACATATCCTGCAAAATAGATTTCACACTGATTTCCTGACCTATCACTGTAGAAAAAAGACCAAAAATTATAACAATAATAATAACAAAACTTTTAAACATATATATTTTCCTCCTCAATTTTTAAAACGCTCCTTACCATTTACCAGTTTTTTTAAATTTCTTCAGACTATTTATCCAGTATTCAGGAACATCATTTGTTTCAAAGTCTATATATTTTAAATCAGAGATATATTTACTGTTAACTGCCACATTACTTTTCAATGAGAAAACAGGAGCTTCAAATTCAACTGATTCGGGTACTCCCCAGATTCTCCAGGAATCTCTATTAGATACTGTATCAATATAAATCCACTTCTTATTATAATATATTTTTGCTATCCCGTGTTTATGATAAGATTTTGGTTTTTTCGATTTACCCTTTATATAAAAACATTCAACAACCAGTTTTGCTGGAACACCCAGCTTTCGACAGAAAGAAACATATAACATTGCTTTAGTATAACAGACGGCTTTCATCTTTTTCAATACCTCAGACGCTGTTAAACTTGCATCAGAACAAAACTCAACTGAATCTCTGGTAAAGTAAAAAAGCTCCTCCAGTTTTTTCTCAATTGACATACTATCTTTGACCACTCTCGAAAGAACAGTCGAAAATAAAGGATTATTAAAGTCCAGATGTTCGGTTTCCTGTAAATATAGAAATCTCTCAAGAAATTCTTTTTCAGCAATTGATTCTACTTTAAAGGAATCACCATCACATTCAATAATTACAGACGGAAATACAAACTTACTGAATCTTCTTCTTCGTGTCGTCTGTCTATTAAAGGCAACGGGTTTTGTATCGCCGGATAGTTTAACTACCTGTTCAGTCTGAAGCACTGGCGAACTGATGAAATCCTCAAATGAGATTCCAGGCTCAGTCGCAAGATAAAAGAGCCTGTTGAAATTCCTATTCAGAATCTCATAAGCTGTCTTCATCCAGAGAAGACCCCAGGTATGGTTATTACCCGGGCTTTTGTGGCTGAATATATAATGCTTTAAAAAATTATCGTGGTATAACATAGGGAATTTTTTCAGGATAGGTTCCACCGAAATTAACTGAACCAGTTCAGCAACACCTTCATCAATATAATTACTTGTGTAATTATAATAAATAATATCCCCACCATTACAATCTTTTTTCCAGTATTTTTTACCCCTAAAATGCAGAAAATGACCGATTTCGTGTGGTATATTACAAATCATCATTGTTACAGGGCATCCTGCATCATAAATCTGGGTACTTCTTTCTAACGCCTTTTCATTTTCCTTTAAGCTGTAAATAAAGGCATTAAGGGGTCTTTCAAGCACACCTTCAGGTAGTTCTTTCACAAACTCCTTAAAATATGCATCACCAATCGTCTCAAATAAATCACATAGTTTTGAGGGTGGAGTATCCTTTAAAAACTTTTCTCCTGCAGTGTTCAGGGGTTTCAAAAGTTCAGGATACTCCAGATATGGCACACTTCCCCTCGATGTCGCATCTACTTCTCCGAAGTTTAATATATTCGGTTTTATAACCGGCATATATCCAAGAACCTGTTTCCAGAATCTGGATAATAAATCTCTTATAGATAAATATTTCTGTCTATCTTCATCAAAAAACCACTTTTCTTCAAAGAAAAATAGATTTACATTAAGAAGCCATTTTCTCCCTTCCCTGTATACTGAAAG
>QNDJ01000267.1 GCA_003644825.1 Candidatus Zhuqueibacterota bacterium
ATTTCAAGAAGAACAAAGTTAATGAATTTTATACCTGATGGAATTGCAATAATTCTTGGTTCAAACGAAAAGAAACAGAATAGTAATTTCATTTATTTTACCGGGGTGGAAAAACCATATTCTATACTTATCGTAGATGGAATGAAGAAAGAGAGTATTCTATTTCTTTCTTCAGTAGAATCAAAAGAGAAAATACTGGAAATGACAGGTGTTAAAAGGGTTATGCCAGTATCTTATTTTTCTCGCCTGCTTTCATCCTATCAGTCACAAACAGAAATTATTTATACACCTTTTAATCGTGATGATGTGAGGTATGAACCAAAGGGATTGTTAGACCCTGACAATAGATTATCAAGAGAAATGAATTTTATAAATCGTATAAGAGAATTGTTTCCGTCTTTTGAGTTTAAAGATTTGAGTGCAATAATAGGTAAACTAAGGGTTATAAAAAGTCCAGCTGAAATTGAGATTATGAGAAAAGCTGCAAAGATATCCAGTTTAGCTCATATAGAGGTATTGAGGTCTGCTAAGCCTGGTATGTATGAATGGGAGCTTGCTGCGATTTATGAATATTGTATTAAAAGGCTTGGTGGCCAGGGTTTTGCTTACTCTCCTATTATTCCATCACTTCCCAGGTGGTATGATTCTCATTATTCTGAAAATTCAAGAAAAATAGAAGATGGTGATATAGTAATGCCAGATGTTGGTGGGGAATATAAATATTACGATGTAGATATATCTTTAACTTTTCCAATAAATGGTAAGTTCACTCCAGAGCAGAAAAGGTTAAATAGAATAATCTGTGCTATTGAAGAAGCTATGAGAAAGGTTTTTAGACCAGGAATAAGAAGTATAGATATGAAAACAGAAGTTCAAAAAATCGTTTCAGAAATGGGGATAGATATTGATAAAGAAGGAGTTTATAGAATCGAGGCTAATCACTGGATAGGGCTTGATGTTCATGACCCCGGTCCATCATCCAGATACACAATATTGCAACCTGGTATGGTTGTTGCCTGTGACCCGGCTATAAAGATTAGAGATAAAAATGGAAATGTAATTGATGGAAATAAAATTGAAAATACAGTTTTAATAACTGAAGATGGTTGTGAAAATTTAACTTATCTTGTTCCAAGAACTGTTCAAGAAATAGAAAAAGTTATGTCAGAAAAAGGAATTACTGATTTTCTTGAGGAATCCGGTAGGTGAGAGAAAATTATTAAAATTATGGATTGTTCTTTTTGTTCATTAATTAAATTGAGAAATTGTTTAATTTAATAATGAGGTTTATGAATATGAAAAGAGTTTTATGTTTTTGTTGTATTATTCTTATGTTGATTGTATTTACTGCATACTCGAAAAAGCAGGATTATATGGAAGATTTTCCTGATAATATTAATACTACAACATTGTTATGGTATAAACATCCTGCAGATAGATGGGAAAATGCATTGCCTGTTGGAAACGGAAGATTGGGCGCAATGGTATTCGGTAGAACTGATGAAGAAAAAATTCAATTCAATGAAGAGACCTACTGGACAGGTGGTCCATATAACCAGACAGTAAAAGGTGGGTATAAATATCTTCCTGAGATTCAAAAACTCATTTTTGATGGAAAATATATCAAAGCCCACAAGATGTTTGGAAGGTATTTAATGGGTTATCCGGTAGAACAAATGAAATACCAGTCGTTTGGAGATTTAATTATCAGGTTTTCAAACAAAGGTGAGGTTAAAAATTATTTACACAGGTTAGACCTGGATAAAGCTATTGTAACTACAAGTTATGAACAGAATGGTGTTAATTATAAGCGGGAGGTCTTTGTTACCCCAGTTGACCAGGTTATAGTTGTTAGAATAACAGCGGATAAACCCGGTAGTATTTCATTTGTTGCTAATCTCCGTGGATATAGAAATCAGGCACATTCCAATTATGCGACTGATTATTTCAGGATGGATGGTTATGGAAATGATGGATTGATTTTACGGGGAAAATCGGCGGATTATCTTGGTATTAAAGGAAGAATCAGGTATCAGGGCAGGTTAAAAGCCATTCCTGAAGGCGGCAGTATGAAAGTAGATGACACAGACCTGATTATTAAAAACGCTAATACTGTAACAATGTATATAGCGGCTGCTACAAATTTTGTTAATTATAAAAGTGTCAGTGCTGATCCGAATCAGAGAGTTGAAGCAGTTCTTAAAAATATCGAAGGAAAATCATTTGAAGAAATAAAAAGGGTACATATAATAGAACATCAGAAATTATTTAAAAGGGTTTCAATAGATTTTGGTTCAACAAAGGATTCATTTTTACCAACCGATGAAAGACTTAGAAAATTTAACGGTTCAAATGACCCTAATTTAGCGGGGTTATGTTTTCAATTTGGTCGTTATTTGCTGATTTCTTCTTCTCGACCGGGGACACAGCCAGCTAACCTTCAGGGTATCTGGAATAAATATATGAACCCTAACTGGGATTCCAAATATACTACGAACATTAACGCTGAGATGAATTACTGGCCAGCAGAAGTTTGTAATTTGAGTGAATGCACCGAACCTCTTTTCAGATTGATTAAGGAAGTAACTGACCAGGGTAGTGATGTATCCCGGGAACACTATGGTGCCAGAGGATGGGTTTTACATCAGAACACTGATATATGGCGTGTAGCAGCCCCGATGGATGGTCCGGACTGGGGGACCTTTACAACCGGAGGCGCCTGGTTGTGCACTCACTTGTGGGAACATTATCTTTATACCATGGATAAAGAGTTTTTGAAAGAATTTTACCCGATTATGAAAGGCAATGTTGAGTTTTTTCTTGATTTTTTAGTTGAGCATCCTGTTTATGGCTGGCTGGTTACGAATCCATCAACGTCACCGGAGAATTTTCCTGATAGACCGGGTAATGACCGTTTTTACGATGAAGTCTGTGGGTGGATGAGCCCGGGAACAACCATTTGTGCTGGTTCTACCATAGATATGCAAATTCTTAGTGATTTATTTGGTTATGTAGCAAAAGCAACGGATATTCTGGGTATAGATCAGGAATTCAAGAAAAAGGTATTAACAACCAGAGAAAAACTTGCCCCTATGCAGATTGGTAAAAATGGTAATTTACAGGAATGGCTTGAAGATTGGGGGCAGAAAGAAAAGAGTCACAGGCATATTTCTAACCTGTATGGTTTGTTTCCTGGGAATCAAATATCTGTAAAAAGAACACCAAAATTAGCCGAGGCGTGTAAAGTTGTTCTTAACCAGCGGGGTTTAAGAGGAAATGGCTGGTCATCAGCCTGGAAAATGGCTTGCTGGGCACGATTATATAATCCTTATAGAGCAATGGAAAATTTTATTTACTATGTTCATAATTATTGTTTAAATAGTCTATTTTCCCTATGCTCTAATTATATACAGGTTGATGGAACTTTTGGTGTAACGTCCGCTATTGCTGAAATGCTTTTACAATCACATGAAAATGAACTGTATTTACTTCCTGCAGTTCCTGATTCCTGGAGAAATGGAGAGGTTAAAGGTTTGTGTGCGAGAGGTGGGTTCGAAGTGAGTATGAAGTGGAAAAATGGTAAGTTGATTTCATCTGAAATTCTTTCTAAATCAGGTAGTTTGTGTAGAATAAGGGTTGATTGTCCTGTAAATGTCTTTTATAAAAATAATGTAGTTAAAGTAAAAATTATAGACGAAAAGGTTATTGAATTTGATACCGAAAAAAATGGTATCTATAAGATAGTTGCGGTATCCCGTTGAAAGAAATTGCAGGTTAAGATATTTTAGTAGCGGTGCAGGGATTCGATTTTGCACTTTTTTTAGCATTTTTAAAAACAACAAATTACATTATAACTAAAAAATAACAAGGATTAATAGCTTTTAATAATTTTGGATAATTTTGGATAATTCTCAAAAAATTTACATTTAAATGTACC
>QNDJ01000268.1 GCA_003644825.1 Candidatus Zhuqueibacterota bacterium
AACTCTTTAAAATTCATATTGAGTTCTTATTTAAAATTTTATCCTTCCGAGAAATTTAATCTGCATATCTGACCATCTTCAAGGCCAAAAGCTACTGAAGATGTTTCTCTCTTTACAGATAATTTTTTATTCTGGATATATATAATAACCCCCGGATAAACTTTATTCTTAATTTTAATTTTCGCTTCTTTATATTTTTGAAGTTCATCTTCAATTTTTTGTTTTTCTTCCATAAGTTTAGTTTGAACAGCAGGAATAGTATTAATAACTTCCTGCATTCTTCTCATAAGAGCTTTTTTGTTTGCGGGTAATCCACCTTTCGTTTTATCAGACTTTATCAAAGTAGCAATTGCTTTTTTCAGTTTATCAACATTTTCTTCATTTTTTTTCATACTTTCATCAATTTCTTCAAGTCTTTTTCTTATTTCATTTTTCACTCCTGCAGTCAATACTGTTTTAGTGTAATGATAATTTCCTGCATTTTTAGTTTCTATACCTTCCAGTGCCATAACACTTCCACCAATAATCAAACCTTTACTTCCCTTAACAATCACTTTTTTATAACACTCAATATTTGAATGAAGTAATGCTTCTACTATAACATTCCCCTCAGTAAAAATAGTTTGATTTTCACAGAACTTTAGGATTACATCACCTTTTGCTTTTATCTTACCTTTTCCACGGCCTAAAAAACCCTTTTTTGCAAGAATTTTACCTGTTGTTTCAATTTCAGCATCCTCTATAACACCCCAAACTTCCAGATCACCATCTACCTTCACCCTGAACCCGCTTTTAATATCTCCTTTCACAATTAACGTACCATAATAGTCTATATTACCAGTGCTGAAATCTACATTAGACTGAACAATAAACACCGGCGATATATCTATATCTTTACCTTTAAAAATTATACATCCATCGATAGCAGCAACAAGAACATTTGGATTTGAAGAATCAGCAACAGTATTTCTTCCTCTCGGAAGCACGAATTCTTTACCTTTTTTAGCAGGTTTTATTCTTCCAAAAATATCCTTTCCATCTTTACCTTCTACAGGTGGTATAACTTCAGCAATTTTTTCACCCTTTTTTACAGCCTGAATAAAACCTATATTTTTAAAATCAACATTCCCCTTTTCATCTTCCTTCGGTTTAACCTGCCCGAGATTTTCAATATAATACTTAATTTTCCCATCGATTCCATCAACCGGCGGTTCGCCTTTTGCAATTGTTATATCTTTATCAAAAATCCTGTTCACAAAAATATCTCTTAATCTATCCTCATCGATTCCAAAAATAATATTCTGTTTCTGGAGCTCTTCAATAGCATCTTCATAGGTTGGTTCTCGTCCCTCATTAACAGGAGAAACAACCCTTATTTTTGCTTCCATATCACCCGGCATCACCTTTATTACAACATAACCATCCTTGGACTTTTCATTCTTATCACTTTCAATTGTTTTAGATGTTTTATTCATCACATCACTATACACATTAAAACCTCCTATTAAACCAACTATTTTTTATCAATACCTTCACTTAAAATTTTATCAACATTATCCTGATCACTATGAACTGATAATACACTTTTATCAGTTGCAACAAAAGACTCTTCACTTTTATCTATTGAAATTTCCACCCCTGTGATATTCTTAATGCTATTTGCAATTTTCAATTTTGTGTTAAAAAGTATCGCATTAATAGCAGAAAGCTGCTGTCTTAGTATATCCTGAAACTGGAGTTCAAGCATAATGTTGAAACTTATATCAGCTACTTTTTTGATTTCCATAATACAATTTTCAAAAATCTCCTTATCTTCACTGGAAGTAAACTTGGAAGAGTCAAGTTTATTTAAATATGAATTCACCCTATCAAGGGAGCTCTGTATAATATTATTTGAATTTTGAATTTTAATTGTAGCTTCTTCAGTTAGGTCACTAATTCCTTTTAACCCTTTCTGTGCTAACTTGAAACTCTGGTCAAGAAAAGGAACATTATCCAGAAGGTTATATAAACTATCCAGTTCATCTCTAATAGAATTGATTAATCTGGTACCCTTTTTAATTAATCTCTTATAAGTTGTCATTCTATTTCCAAGAGAAGTAATTAATTCTCTTTTTTTTATGTTGTCTCCTGAATTAATTGATTCTATGGTATTATTAAAAAATTTTTCAAGGATTGTGAATATACCTGATATACCCTTTACAGTAGATATTTCTTTAGCTGTAATATTATCACTAATTTTATTATCTTTAACCACTTTATAATTCCTCCGGTTAATAAATAAAACAAACTCATTTTATATTACTACTTTTAATAATGTTTTCCACTATATTATCAGCCAGTGATTGTCTTTCAGTTGAGTTTTTAATAGTTGCTTTATAATCAAAGTCTTCCTTCTCAATTTTTTCTTTTTTCTTCTCAATATTGTAAAGATTGCTGAGCAGGTTATTCAGTTGTATTCTGATTGAGTTAAGAATAAAATTAGCACTTCTAATTTGTTGAGCAGTTATATCCTGGAATTGTAGAGAATTTAACAGGCTATAACTATAATCCTGAATTTCGTCAATGTAAGTCTGAATCTCCTTTAAATATCTTTTTTCACTATTAAAGTCGATTAAATTCCCTTTGGAATCAATAAATACCTTAAGCCCTCTTCTTATCCTGTTTATATTATTATTTGTAGCTTCGATATTTGATAGTATCTTTTCAACTATATCAAGCATATTATTTGCGGCAAGTTCTGTTTCCTGAGTTATCTTTTCCAGTTGATCTTTAGCCTTTGGCACTTCACTGGAGGATTCTTTAATTGAAACACCAATCTCTTCTATTATTTCCACAACAGAATTTACAAAAGAAACCAAACTACCCAGAACAAGGTCTGTATACTGCCCCCCTTTCGTTTTTCCACCTTTTTTTTCGAGGTTCTGTAAAAATTCTCTTATATCAATATTCCCCATAAATAATCCTTTTTTTATTTTTAAAATAAATTACTTCTTGCTTAAGATTTCTTTTATTTTTTTGTCAAGAACTTCTGGTGTAAAAGGCTTCACAACATAATTATTAATACCTGCTTTAAGAGCTGTAATGATATCATCTTTCAAACTTCTTGTAGTTACCATTAAGATTGGAATGTTTTTAAAATATTCATCCCCCCGAACAGACTGAACAAACTCAAGCCCGCTCATTTCTGGCATATTCCAGTCAGTAATAATGAAATCTACTTTTTCTGAGTACATTTTTGCAAGGGCATCTTTACCATCTGTTGCTTCAATTACATTTGAATATCCTATCTTTCCCAGTGTATTTACAAGAATTCTTCTCATTGTAACTGAATCATCAACAATGAGAATATTTAAATCACTCATTTTTCCCCTCCGTTATTTTAATTTTTTAAAACAGGTAAACCTATAATAAAAGTTGTCTCGTTTTTCCCATTATTCTTAACTTTTAAATATCCTCTATGAAAGTTTATGATATTCTTTATAGTATATAATCCTAAATCTATACTTTCCTCTTCCATAATAAATGATGGTTCCTGCAGTTTATTTAGACTTTCTTCAGGCATCCTGTATCCAGTATTGGAAATCTCACATTCCATAAATTTATTTTCTCTTCTTGTGATTATCTTTATAGTGCCAGTCCCCTGCATCAATTTATGAGAATTAACCAGTATACTTTCAAAAACCAGTTCCAATAATCCATTAACTCCCCTGATTGAACAATTATTCTCTGAATATTCTTCCTCAATCTTATAGTATTTCAAAATACCAATCTTTCTGAAATTTTCTACAACCTGTTCTACCAGTTGAGACAAATCAATCTTTTTAAATTTTTGTTTAACCGGTAATATCATAGCTGAAAGAGTTTTAGAAAAAAAGGATAACCTTTCTATTTCCCTGGAAATGGATTTAACTGTTTTATTTATATATTGTATAT
>QNDJ01000269.1 GCA_003644825.1 Candidatus Zhuqueibacterota bacterium
GTGTATAAGTAAAACAGGTAAAGATTGAAGGATGATAAAAAAAGCAGATGTTGTTGTAATTGGTGGTGGAATAGCAGGTGTTTCGGTTGCATATTACCTTGCTGAAAAAAGTAGTGGTAAATTTACAGTTGTTCTTCTGGAAAAAAGAGAAATAGCTGAAGGAACAACAGCTAAGTCTATTGGTGCTGTTTATTATCAACATCGAACAGAAGTTGAATTGTGCCTTACAAAGAAAAGTATCGATTTAATGAGAAAACTTGATGAAGACCCTGATAATGGAATAAATCTAAAAAAGATAGGTCTTATTTATACTGCCTTTACTGAGGAGGAAGTCAATAATCTTAAAAGGGATGTAGAATTTCAGCACTCTATGGGTGTTAAGACCAGATTTTTAAAGCCAGAAGAGGTAAAAGAGCTTATGCCGGATGTTGGACTCGAAGAATTAACAGCGGCTACTTATAACCCTGAGGATGCATACGTTGACCAGTATATGTTGACTTCAACTCTTGCAAAAATGGCAAGAGAAAAAGGTGTAAAAATATTTACTGGAACAGAAGCTTATGATATTATTCTTTTTAATGATAGTGTGGAAGCGGTCAGAACAGATAAGGGTGATATAGAAGCGCCTTTTGTTGTAAATGCTGGTGGTCCCTGGGCTGATAGAATTTTTGAAATGGTCAATTTGATATATCCAGTACAGAGAGTTCCCGGGCAAATTTATGCAGTAAAACCCGAGAAAAAGATAAATTATACAGTACCACTAACCATTGATACCCATAGTAAATTCTACTTCAGAGAAGAAACCGGGAATATTATTCTTCTTGGACAGATTGATACATTATATAGAAGTGACAGGAAGGATGTTAATCCTGATGATTATTATGGATTTAAAAAGATGCCTGATTCTGAATTTCAGGAGTTCATTTATAAAAGTCTTGAAAAAAGGTTTCCAATGCTGATTGAAGCTGAATTAATACGTGGCTGGGTAGGTTTGAGGACGGTTACCCCAGACAATCTCCCAATAATTGGTGAAACGGAGGTCAGTGGTTTTCTGTGTTCAGTGGGTTATAGCGGGCAGGGAATACAACTTGCACCAACAGCAGGAGAGTTAATTGCAGATTTCATCCTGAACAATAATGAACAAAAGGAATTAATTGCTTTGAGCATAAATAGATTTGTATAATAATTTTTTCTTTTATAAATAAGATTTCAGGAATTGTATAAATGACAGACCTGGGTATTTACTCAACTATTGTTGAATTGTTAAAGGATAATAAGGAGCTTGCTCTGGCAACAATAGTATCTAAAGAGAGTCCTACACCGGCAGGATTAAGCTCAAAAATGATAATAAAGAAGGAAAATTTTGAAACTGCTGGAACCATTGGAGGAGGATGCCTTGAGGCGGAAATAATTAGTAAAGCTAAAAAGGTTTTAGATACCGGTAAACCTGAAATTGTGAAGTATCGGCTTGATGAGGAAAATCCTGAAAGCTGGTTAATTTGTGGTGGTAATGTCGAAATTTTAATTGAATATATTCACAGAGGATTTTTTCACACTTTCCAGTCGGCCGTTAATATTATTAAAGAGAGTTCAAAAGGAATTATATGTACTCTGGTTGAAAAAAATCGGACAGAAAAATATATTATTTCAAAAAAAGAATGGATTGGCAAAAAACCCGATGGAGAGGTTTTATTAAAAATTGAACATCAGTATGATGAAATAATTGAAAATGAAAACCCAGTTAGGGTCGAATCAGGGATTTTTCTTGACCCTCTTTTACCGTCTCCTGAGTTGTATGTCTTTGGAGGTGGACACATTTCTGTATATCTATCACAGTTCTCTAAAACTACTGGATTTCATACTACAGTGATTGATGATAGAATCAAGTTTGCAAGCAGAAATAGATTTCCAATTGTAGATAATGTTATATGTTCAGACTTTGAAGACGCGTTTAATAAAGTTAAAATAGGTAAAAATTCGTATATAGTAATTGTTACCAGAGGGCATAAATATGATGAGCTTGTTCTTGAAAAAGCTCTTTCGACCGATGCTTTTTATATTGGAATGATTGGAAGTAAGAAAAAGGTATTTACAATTATAAAAAGGCTCTATAATAAAGGTATTAGTAAAGAGAAGCTATTAAAGGTTTTTTCTCCCATTGGACTGGATATTGGTGCAAAAACACCCGAAGAAATTGCTGTAAGTATTATATCGGAAATAATTAAATTAAGAAGAAATGGAGAAAAAAAAGAAATTAATCATCTTAGAAGTACTTTAAATTCTGTTCTAAGTAAAGTATAAATTTTTATCTTGGTGGAGTAAAGATGAAAGTTGAAAGGGAAAAAAATGAATAGAAAGATTCTGATATTTTTAATAATCATAATAACCTTATCAGTTTGTGTATCCTGTTTATTTTCCCAGGAGAAATTGAAACTTTATATAATAAATGAAAAGCTGGGTAAAATAATAGATTTGAATGAGCGGAATCTTCTCGGGCTATATCCTGAAGTTAGTGGATTCAGATATGCAGCATTTTTTACCAGAGGAGATAGTACTTACGGTGTGAAAATTCTTTATTATGAACAGGGTAAAAGAAAATTTATTACCAGAAACTATTCAAAAGTTGAAATTCAAAAACTTTCCGATTATATAAATAAAAAAGTTTCGGAGGTAAATATAGGAATGGAGAAAGAGATAGCCGTATCCGCTCCTGAATTTGGGTTCTTGATAGAGACCGGGGAAAGGGTTGATTTTGAAGGTAATGGAATAGGATACGGGTTACATCTGGGAATGGTTGGCGGTGATCATCTGAGTTTAGGTGCAGGATATACAAGAATAACGTTTGAGGGTAAAAATAAAGTAAATGCCGGTTTAAGTATTAGAACCAGTTTTTTCCCTGAGAATGTGGATGAGGAATCTTTTGCTGGAATTGGTGCAAGAATAAACAGAACTTTTGCAGGAAAGGGTAATCCAGGAAAAGATATTGATTCTGGCGAGGTGTATATCGATTTCGGATGTAATATAAAAATTTCTAATAATCAGATATTTTACATAAAGTTGTCTCCAGCTTTTGAGTATATTTTAACAAAAAATGTAGATGATAGGACCTCAGGAGGAGTTTTTATTAACCTGGGTTTCATTTTTCATTGAGGGGTTTAATTTTAATAATTATGAAAAAAAATGAAAGTATAAAAGACAGACTTGCCTATCTTTCCAGATATTTAAAAGAACATCCTCATTTAGTTAATAAGATTCATCAGCAACTATTAATTTCACTTCATACTAAAAATTTTATATCGATAAATCAAATTTATAATGAAGCTCTTGGCTCGAAAGCTCATAAGTTAATGAATTCTCTAGACCCGAATCAGGGTATTGCAATAAGATGGGATAACAAATTAAGAGCTTCTATACATTCTATTGTTCAGAAATATTCAGCAATGTTCTTTACAACAAAAGAAATAGAGAATATAGTTAATCTTGTTAGAAAGAGAGAGGAGGCACAAACTCTTGATGATATAACAAAATTGCCCGGAATATCGTTTAAGGTTCTGGCAATGAGATTAAAGGAATACTGCAGTTTACCAAAATCTGGTATTGAATTAACCCTCCCTGAAATTACCGGGCTTAAAGTAAGCTTAATAAAAAAATTTATAAGTGACCAGCTTGAGTTTATTAATATTGCAAAAAAATTTTTCAATATATCCGACATAAAAAGTATTATTGATAACTCTTTTGGTGCTGATGAAGAAATAGGTAAAATAGGTGGAAAAGCTGCAGGAATGATCCTTGCCCATAGAATTATTACTAAAGAAAAAGAAAAATTTAAAATGGAAATTTCTGATGATTTGTTGATACCTGAGTCATACTTCATAAGGTCAAATGTTTATGAGGATTTTTTAAAACATAATAAATTAGGTTATTTCAGGAATCAA
>QNDJ01000270.1 GCA_003644825.1 Candidatus Zhuqueibacterota bacterium
ATATAAATACAGGAATGTTATTTCATTTCTTATGAAATTTGATTTTAAGCAATTATCAATCTTACAGAATGCTTTTTTTTCCAGCCATTGCCAGTTTTAAAATACTTTTTTTAACATTTTTTCTATAATGAAATCTTTGCTGAGCTCTGTCAAACAGCATTCTGAAAACTTAATACAGGTAAATAAGTTCAAAAATGTATTTCAAAATTCGCCAAAGTTCTGCTATTTAAAATTATTTCTACAGTCCGATTCTTAAACAGGAAGCAAAAATTAGCCCTTTGCTTGAACTGGGTCCTATTCCTCCTCTGTTTCTGATTCCCAAATCTAAATAAAAATATTTTAAGTCAAAAGCCAGACCGGCTGAAAAATAGGAAAAGCTTTCATAATTTCTGTATCCTATAAAACCGTTCATAAAGCTAAGATGAGCACCAAGACCAATTGCTCCAAAGAATTCGCCTCTATCTGTTCCGATTTCGACAGCAGCGAGAAATCTGTTCCATTCTTTTGAAACACCCAGTCTGAAATTTCTCGGTAAACTTGTTTTGAAACTTCCGATGTCTGTTTCTTTATCGTGGGTTATAGAATCGGTATCAACATCCTGGAGTTCACCTTCTCCAATAATATAATAAGGACCACCCAGGTCAAGAGTTGCGGTTCTTTCTTTTGTTCCATCATTCCAGTTTATATTTCCAATTATGTTTTCTGCAACTGCACTTATGGTAATATTGTCATAGGTAAGTGCACTGAAAGCAAGGTCCAATCCTATACCAGAGCCTGCAAAACCAAATCCATTTTCATCTCTCAATTTCTGCGAGATAGCTTCTTTTGTAGTAATATTTCCCGTAGCATTCAAACCGTTTGGACCATTGATAAAAGTTATATCAGCAGATTCAACCTTTGCATAAGCCAGACCCAGAATGTATGAGACAGCACCACCAACACTTATATCTTTGAATTCAAGTTTTTTACCTCCCGGTATCATCCAGGTTTTATCTCGTTTAATTACATATCCATAACAAAATTTTATTTTTGAATAGGCTATAACTTCTGCATCTGGTTTGAATTTATAATTGCTTTTTGTTAATCCATTTAGTGCAATGTCAAAAAGAGCCTTGGGAAGTGTTCCTTTTGTATAAAAATTTGTTTCAACATTGAGACCAAAGTTTAAAACTCTTAAATTAAAGAGAGAAATGTTTCCTCTCATATCCATAGTAACACCGTTTTCTGGTATTAAACCAAGAATTTCATTTTTGTCACTATTATCGATAAAAAGGCTGTCTCCTTCAAAACCTATGTACTTATCATAAAAGCTTTTTGAAAAAGAATTATTGCCAAAACCTATTCTAAAGGAGTAAATATACGCAGAGATAGAAGGTATACTCTTACTTCGGAAAGCAAGATTAGCAGGGTTCCAGTGTACTGCATCGACCCCTCTTGCCAGTGAAGTATATGCTCCTCCCAGTCCAAGACTTTTTCCGTTCTGACCATAAACTGATGCTCCAGATAACATAAATAGTGCAATTATTATAAAAGTTTTACTTTTCATTTATATATCTCCTGAATTTTTAATTTCTCAATTATTATTTATTATCATCTTTAATATATACCCTTCCGGTACCGGAGAGTTTTACATCTTTGACTATTATGTAATCGGTTGAACGGACTGCAGCTTTTGCTACATCATACAGAGTAACATTAATAATTATTTTATTAGCGTTTGCAAGAATAAGAAATTTTTCTTTAGTTAATTCAAAAGTAAAATTTGTTTCTTTAGGAGATGTGGTAAACCCGGATGCATTAATATTAGCTATATCAAAACCTACAGGAGAAGTGAGAAGGTCCTGATAAACTCCTTTAACTGAATCCCCTGCTGAAATCATAAGTTCTCCACCTAACGGAGTATTATTAACAATTGTTCCGATTAAATTTGTTCTAACCAGATTATCTCTAAGTATGTCTCTTGTATCATCATCTAAATCTAATTTTACTGTATCTTCAATTGAAGTCTGGTTTAAAGAGAACTGGAATGGTACTTTTACTTTATATTTAATGTTGAGTTTTTCTGTACTTTTTAAAGAAACATTGTCACCGAAGAGTTTAATATTACCGGAGACTTTTATTCTTTCCGGCAGGTCATTAATCAAATCAACAATTGTTGGGCTACTCATATCACCGTTAACACCATTTTTATCCAGAACAACAGAGTCCTTTACACCCTGAGCAATGCCGAATTTTATAGGAAGAATTTTTTCTTTTCCTGATTTTATTGAAATAATTGTAATATCTACGCTAAGGTTAGCAGGCATATTTTCAAAAATGAGAGTAAATATAACGTTATCAAGATTAAAGTTTTTTAATTCATCCGGGGGTTCCGATAACAGCTCTTCATCTATTTCAGGAAAATCTACAGATAGATTAACAGATGCATTGACTTCTTTAAATTTCAGTCTGTCTACTGTTGCATCGATTTTGATAAAATCTGTACTTCTTATTGTGATGAATTGATTTGGATCAGGGTTAATACTAACATCAGCTTTATAGGTTAGTGAATCGTTTATTGGTATTATTATATAATTTTCCAGGTCGATGTTGAATTCCTGTTGAGAATTTGGGTTAATGTCTATTCTCTGGTTCAAAGTATCTCCTCCGATAGATACGATGTTCGGGATTTTCAAGTTAATATATATCGGGAAATTGAAGTTATTATTGAAATTAAATTTTATTAACCCGCTCTCAATTTGCGCAAAATTTAACTTCAGTGAATCGGAGTTTACCTTAATTTTATTTTCAACTGTATAGGTTTGTGCAGGTATTTTTGCGTTTGCTTCTTCTGCAACAAGGTTCTCAAAACTAACTTTTGCTTCACAGGATGCTTCGGGGTCTACTGATACTGGATTTCCTTCACTACCAGAGGATTGACCTGTTACTTTAATATTTATATTATTCGAAATGGTTTTTCCAGATAAATCGAGGGTTTGTGTTGATTCATTTCCAGGTGAGATTTTTCCGAAATTTAGGGTGCCTATTAGATTCTGGGTATTTCCATCGATTAATTCAACAGTAAAAGGGGAACCTATGGATATTGGAAAGTTATTTTTCAATCTGACCTTGATTATACCACTGGAAAATTTAACCGAAGAGAAGTTGTCAAAATTAATATTTTTATAAATATCCGGAATGGATATCTGATTTACAATTATGCTGGAACTTTTTGAATCAATATAAAGGTCTGAAATTGAAACGTCAAAATTAATGTTATCTGAACTTTGAATATTATAACTTACGCCTGATTCAGGTGATATTGTTACTTCAGTCTGGTATCGCAGTGAATCATTGGTTAATATTATGTTATATCCACTTAAATCTATATTATCAGAGATGGAAGAATTCTCAACTATATTATAATTTCGTGTAAGTGGTTCACCACCTCCCTGGGGGGTTACATCAGGTAAAGTTAATTTTAAAGTAATCGGGAAGGGAAAATTATTGTTAATATTAAAACTGATGTTTCCATTATTTATAGCAGCTGAATTTATTTTAAAAGTCTGGTGTGTTATAGTGGTTCCATCTGTTTTAAAAAAGGATTTTGCACTTATGTAAGCATTAGCCTGACTGGCTTTTAAATTAACAAAACTTACAGATATTTTAAATGAAGAACCAGTATTTATAGTAATAACTTTTCCTTCGCTACCAAGAGTTTTTCCTGTAATAATGAATTTCAGATTATTATTGATGGTTTTCCCTGAAAGGTCAAGGGATTTTTCTTCTTCGCCCCCGGTTTGAATTTTTCCGTATTGCAGGGTTCCAATCTGGGAGCCATTAGTATTATCAATTATTTCAAGATTAATCGGGGTTCCAAGAGTAATATCAAGGTTGTTTACAATTTTAATTTTCATAATTCCGC
>QNDJ01000271.1 GCA_003644825.1 Candidatus Zhuqueibacterota bacterium
ATACAGGGCTGAAGTAACATATAATGCTATATTAACAAGCCTTGAAAGTTTTATTCATTTCAAAAGAACTGATTATCTAAGAAAAAAGAGAGGTAGATGGGAGTTAATCTCCTGGGAGTATAAATCTAAATAATCTATCTGAATAAGTTACCAGATAGATTTTTATATGTCCATATTTTGAAAGGAAATGGGATAAATTTTCTCTTTGAAACATCTTTTTAACAATAAGAGATATCATACTTTTAATTTTCATCTAAAAAAAACTTTTGGTTTAAAAGTATATAAGGTGGCTGTTGATGCCGGTTTTACCTGCCCGAACAGAGATGGTACAAAAGGGAAGAGTGGTTGTATTTATTGTAATGAAAAGGGCTCTGGAGCAGAATATATCAAAAATGGACTACCATTAGAGGAACAGATAGTTCACGGAATAAACCTCATTAAAAGGCGATATAAAGCCAAAAAATTTATCATCTATTTTCAGCCATTCAGTAATACTTATGCGAGTCTTTCTTATCTGAGAAAGATATATGATGTAGCACTTTCTTTTGATGATGTGCTGGGAATATCAATAGGAACACGGCCTGATTGCCTGAACGAAGATGTAATTGACATAATTGAAGAATACTCGAAAAGAACTTATTTATGGCTTGAAATAGGACTGCAGTCAATTCATAATAAAACATTAAAACTTATACGCAGAGGACACACATACCAGGATTTCCTGAAAGCTTATTACAGGGTGAAGAAAAGAAACATACGAACCTGCTTCCATGTAATAATAGGTCTACCAGGAGAATCAAAAGAGGAAATACTCCAGACAGCTAAAGAAGTGGCAAGACTGGAACCTGAAGGTATAAAAATTCACTCTCTTTATATAGAAAAAGGAACAGTTCTCGAAAAAATGTTCAAAAAAAATCCATTTAAAGTATTTGATATGGAGGAGTATATCAGGATACTTGTAGATTTTCTTGAATTGTTACCATATAAGGTTATCATTCAAAGAGTAATAGGTGAATCAAATAAAAACAAGCTTGTTGCCCCTGATTGGATCTTAAAAAAACAGGAGGTAATGAAGAAAATAGACCAGGAATTTTTATTGAGAGGTTCCTGGCAGGGAAAAAAATATAACTCTGCAGAAAATAAAAAACCCTTTTGAGTAGAATAAATCTTTTAGTATTAATACATTATAGGTCCATTTTTACTTTTCATTTATAAAATTGAGGAATTAATATGTCAGAAAAAAGAGGTTCTATACTTTCTGGTTTTTTCTGGATGCTTTTTTTAAGTATATTATTATGCTGGGTTCCGCTTATTGGTCAGTTTATTGCAGGTTTTGTCGGGGGTAAAAAAGCAGGCGGTGTAATAAATGCTATTATTGCTTTTTTTCTTCCTGCAATTGTTTTAACGGTACTGCTGATATTTCTTGTGCCCTTTTTCCCCTTGATTGGTCCCCTGGTTGGAAGTGCAATTGTAGTTACTGCCCTTGTAGGGAATTTCGGGTTATTCTGTGGTGCTATTGTCGGTGGTGCACTGGCATAAAGTAAATTTTGATATAATTTTGTATTGACTTATTTGTATTAGAATTGTATATTAATTTGAAATAATTATGAGGAGCAAAAATGGCAAAAAGAAGAATATTGATTGCAGACGATGAAGAAGATTTCTTGAAGGCAATAACTATAAGACTGAAAAGTGCGGGATATGAAACTGCAGTTGCACGTAACGGATTGGAAGTTCAAAAAGAATGTGAAAAGGAAAAACCAGACCTCATAGTTCTGGATATTATGATGCCAAAAATGGATGGATTTGAAGTGTTGCGGAAATTAAAAGAAAATGAGTCCTTAAAAGATATACCTGTAATTTATCTTACAGCCGGAGAATTTGATATCTCAAAAGAACTGGATATATTGAGTATGGCTCAGGATTTTATGCTTAAAACAGTAGATAGCGATAAGATAGTTGAGAGAATAAATAGAATTCTCTCTTAAAATAAAGTGATTTTATAACAAAGTTTTTCCTCAAAATTACTCTAACAGCCGTTTTTTAACTAATGTAAGTTCAATTAATATATTTCATTCATTTAATTAAATACCCTGAATAATAACTAATATAAATAATTAAATTGCAGTGTTTTTTTATGGATTCAGGGTAGTTAATGTAAATCTACAATAACAGGAGGTAAAAATGTTAACCGGCAGGTTTAGTTCATTTAGTAAGCTGTGGGCAACCGGCATAATCATTTTGTTTATTATTTTTAGTTTATCTATCCGGTCTTATTCTCAAAGCATAACCCCGGAACTATACAGTCAGCTCAAGTTCCGGTATATAGGTCCGGGTGGAAATAGAACCAGTGCTGTTGTTGGTGTGCCGGGTGACCCTATGGTTTACTACATAGGTGCATCATCGGGCGGTATATGGAAGTCCACAGATGGTGGAGTTCACTGGGAACCCGTTTTTGATGACCAGGAAGCCCAATCTATAGGGGCTCTTGCTATAGCTCCTTCTGATCCGAACATCATCTGGGCTGGAACCGGCGAATCTTTCATTCGAAGTAATGTTTCCATCGGTAATGGTGTATATAAATCTACTGATGCTGGTAAAACCTGGAAACATATGGGACTCGAAAAAACCGGCAGAATAGCAAGGGTGGTAATTGACCCCAGAGACCCAAATATTGTATTTGTTGCTGCTATGGGGCATTGTTATGGCCCCCAGCAGGAGAGAGGTGTTTTCAGGACAACTGATGGAGGTAAAACCTGGGAAAGAGTTCTTTTTGTGGATGAAAATACAGGCTGCTCCGAAATTGCTATGGACCCGAATAATCCGAGGATACTTTTTGCAGGAATGTGGCCGCTGGTAATAAGAACCTGGGGAAGGGAAAGCGGTGGACCAGGGGGAGGACTCTACATGTCCAGAGATGGTGGTACAACCTGGAAACGTCTTACCGGACATGGATTACCTGACCCTCCCATTGGAAAAGTAGGAATTGCTATAGCTCAAAGCAATTCTAAAGTTGTATATGCTTTAATGGAAACAGGTAGCCCTAACAGGGGTGTGTTATGGAGGTCAAGTGATGGGGGTGAAAACTGGAAACTTGTCAGCTATGATAGGTTGTTGAATGAGCGCCCCCATTATGCTTCCAGAATAATGGTATCTCCTGCTGATGAAAATGAGATATATTTTGCAGCTAATAGTCAGAGCATTTCTTACGATGGTGGCATAACTACTGAAAGGGTACCCTGGGCTGGTGATTGTCATGATATGTGGGCTGATCCACTGAACCCCGACAGAATGATGATAAGTAATGACGGCGGTGTAATTATTACTATGAACAGAGGTAAAACCTGGAACAGAGTAAAACTTCCAATTGCACAGATGTACCATGTTGCTGTGGATAACCAGATACCTTATTATGTATATGGAGGTATGCAGGATGGACCCGCTTATAAGGGACCAAGCACGGCGAGGTCTTCAGCAGAATGGGAAACAACCGCTGGTGGTGAGTGTGGATTTATTGTTCCTGACCCTGTTGACCCGAACATCGTCTGGGGTGGAAGCTATAATGCTGGTTTTATGCGTGTCGATTATCGAACAGGCCATTTGCATACAGTAAAAATATGGCCAGAATCAGCTTATGGTTCACCTGCAGATCTTCTAAAGTATCGTTTTAACTGGACATTTCCCATTGCTATTTCACCACATAATCATAATAAAGTTTATGCAGGGAGTCAGTATGTTCATCAAACAACTGATGGAGGACGTAGCTGGGCTGTAATCAGCCCCGATTTAAGTACAAATGATAGAAGCAAGCTTGGTCCATCAGGGGGACTTACCAGAGATAATCTTGGTGTGGAGTATGGATGTGTGGTATTTGCTATAGCTGAGTCACCAC
>QNDJ01000272.1 GCA_003644825.1 Candidatus Zhuqueibacterota bacterium
ACTCAAATCATTTTCCAGGCTCCGAAAATCATCAAGTAAAGTTTGTCTTCTTTCAAGTAAAACCAGTATTTCTTCATCTGATTCTTTTTTCAATAAGTCATTAATATGCAAAGTAATCTCTTTAATACTGGTTATAACACCAGATATTTTATCAAGTAATTCCAGAGAAAAGCTTCTCAAATTTTCTTTTTTTTCCATAGCTACTAAAATATAAAGTTAATAAAAAAATACAAGTAAAATAAAAAAAGGCAGTTTTAAAACTGCCTTTTATAAAGAAAAATACCCTTTTTATTCTATACCAAGGTTTTTCATAATATTCTCCACAATTATCTTCGAAACTTCATTTTTGAAGTAGAATCCATTTTCTAATTTTTTTCTTATTTCCTCTATTCTACTATTTTTTATTTCGTCAATTTCTCTAATAGAGTTCCTGGCTTTTATCTGAAGAGTTGTACTTTTTTGCAAATTTCTTGCTTCTTCAGAAATCTCTATTTTATCATTACTTTTAGGATTGTTTTTCTTTTTATTATCAACATTCTTAGTATGTATATCCTTACTATAAGCCCCCTGAATAATGCCATTTATTTTCATATTATTCCTTCTATAAATTTTTAAATTTTAAGGTCAAAAAGCATACCGATTATTTCGTTCAGCTTTGAAGCTACCCTTAATAATGCTTCTGGAGGTATTTCCCTGATAACCTTGTTAGTATCCCTTTCTGATATTCTAATAATTGTTTTTCCAGTTTTATCATCTATAGAAAAAGAGAGTTTTGTATTAAATATTTTTATATTCTGGTTCAACTCCTCAACAGCTTTTTCAAACAATTCTTTATCTACTTTTTTTATCTGTTCAATAACAGGTTTAAAATCTCTTTTTTTTGGAGCTGGTTTACTTTCAACATCAACTTTTTTTACCTCACTTCCCCGGGGAGGGATATTCTCAACAGAAGCACCTGTTACATTGATTCCATCCGTAACCATACTGATTCACCCCCTTAAAAATTTCATATTATTAATAATATAGTCCTCCAGTTCCAGTGCTATAATTCAAGTATCCTGAAATACCTGTATTTAAAAATCCACTATTCTGGAGCATTATTTGCTGAGAATTTAACACACTCAACATTTTTTGCATTTCTGCAAGTTGTTTCCTCAACGCTAATTCTTTTATATACAATCTTGTATTATAAGATTCAATTCTATCATCAATGCTATCTATTTGTCTGTTTATTGCTTTTTTATTGTTATCTATTTTTCCACCGGTCGATACAAAATCTTCCAGCAGTGCGTCAATTTTTGTTCCTATTCCATTTTCACCATTAAAAATATCCGCAACGACCGAAGACCCTTTATCAAGAGCTTCATTCAGTTCGTCTGCATCATCCAGAGTCAGAGTTCCATCCCTTTCAATTTTAATTCCAAGGTCAGTCAATCTTTTCGGGTATCCATCTTCAATACCATCAACATAACCTGATATAATACCTCTTATGTCGAATTTTAAGTTCAAAAATGTAAAGTCGCCTGCTAATTCTCCTCTCTTATTTAAAGAAGGTTCAACACCTGTTTTCTCATTTAAGAATTTTATTATCTCATTGTAGTCATTTATGAAATTTTCAAGTTCTTTTTTAATTTCATCCTTATCTAACGTTATTGTTAATGTTTCGGGGCTTTCTCCATCTTTCTGGGCTTTAAGCAACTTAATTGTTACACCTTTTAAAACATCATCTATTTCATTCTTATATTTAACAATCTGGATTCCATTTAGTTCAAAAACTGCATTAAGTTTATCGGGGTCAACCTCAATATATCCTCCACCGGTATCCGTAGATGCAAATCTTCCTGTCTGACCTGACTTTGTTATCTCCAGTATATCAAGCAAATCGGAAGAACCTACATTCTCAAAATATAATTGATTATTAGAACCTGATTCATTACTAATAATCGATAGCCTTACCGTATCAGCTGTATCATTAACAACAGAAGCAGTAACATCGGCACCTGAATTATTTATTTCTGAAGCAATCCTCTCTAAAATTTCTTTATTAGTTTCATTTAAATCATTGAAACTAATTGAAATAGTTACCGGGTCTTTATTTCCCACAGTTATTTTAAATTGTTCTGTTTTCCCATTGTAATACTGAGCACCTGTAGTATCATCAGGATTTATCCTTTTCGAAACTACTGCATCCTTTTTTGCCAGTTGAGATACAAATATCGAATGAACCCCAGAAACCGCCTCGGAAGTAACATCTGCAGTAAAAACCTCTTCATTGCTTGATACTCCAACTTTTGCACTCAACTTTGAAGGTGAAGTAACAGAGGCAAAACCTGAAACAAGGTCTTTTAAATTATTTAATTTTGTCTTTAAATCATTATATACAGAAAGTCTTGAACTCAGGCTTGACTTCTTGCTCTTTAAATCATCAACGGGCTTTCTTTCTTTTGCAAGTAAATTCTCAACTAATATATCTATGCTTGGCTGTGATGAAATTGATGATATCCCTATCATTTTTACATCCCTGTAAAATTATTCCTATTTCCCCCGGGTATTAACCCAGGCTTCCCTTAATCCTTCTAATATCTTAATAGCTTCCTCAAATTCTCCTTTTTTAATCCTATCAAGACAATATTGATATAATCTGAAAAGACCCAGTGAAATCTCTTCATAATCAAAATTTAAAGCGGACATTAACTCAACAATTGCTTTTGATGCTTTTTCAGGGTCTCCTTTTTTACAATTTACTATTGCAAAGTCATAAACCTTTATTAAGAGTTGAACCGGATTCAAGCTCATTATCTGGTTACGACGATAATTTAAAAACTTATTTTTTTCTACCTTTTTTACTGTTGAGTTTCGAATCACCTCTCTCTCCTAATTTAAAGTTCAGGACCACCAATAGCCTTAATCGATGTATTAATATTTATATAATCTTCTACATAGTTTATCGACATTTAAACTGAAAACTTTATTTTTAAATTAAAATTTAAGTGATTATTGTTCCTTTGTCATCATCAAATATCTCTCTGCATTACTTAAATCTCCAATCTTTGCATACAAAGATGCTATTCTTCTTTTAACTGTATTATCAGAAGGATTTATAGCCAGCATTTTTTCAAAAGCCCCTATTGCCTGCTGATAATTTCCTTGCTTGATATTGGCAACAGCAAGGTTATTCCAGATTTCAGGTGTTTGAGGTGATATCTCTCCAGCCCTCTGTAAAAACTCTTTTGCCTCATTTATTTTACCTGAATTTAATAAAAATGTACCAAAATAAAACAATATTTGAGGGTCTTTATCATTCAAATCAATCGAACGTTGATAATATTCCAGAGCCTTTTTTTTCTTTCCAGTTCGTTCATAAAACAGCCCAAGATTAAAATAATTCAGATGATTTTCTTTATCCAGATATATTATCTTTTTTAACAATCTTTCAAGCTCTTCATTTCTGCTGTCCATTGAATATATATCACATAAAAGCTGTAATGACTGAATATCATCTCCATTTTTTCTCAACTCACCTATCGCCTGCTCATATTCCTTTAATTTATAATAACATAAAGCTAATTTGTATCTTTTTTCTTTCTTTCCTGTTGAAGATAACATAGATTTAATATATGAACATTTTGCCTTCTCAAATTTATTTAAACTATAATACAATTCTCCCTCATAAAAATAAAGGTCATAAAAATCTGGATTAATCTTTAATGCATCTTCTATACACTGAAAGGCTTCCTGAAAACTCCCCTTTTTATAATAAAGATTTACCATCCTTAATAAAATACCAATATTATTCTTATTATATGACAAAGCTTTCTTATACGAAAAATCAGCATTATCAATGTCATTTATATTAAAATAAGCATCTCCAAGCAATAAATATATATA
>QNDJ01000273.1 GCA_003644825.1 Candidatus Zhuqueibacterota bacterium
ATTGCATTACTTCCATAAACAGTGGACCTTTTGGAGAAAAATATCCTTATTTTATTGAAATCAATAACAACATAGACCCCACAAAGAATTACTCCGAGAACAATTAGAATGGTTGAAAAAATATTCCATACATTATTTATAGAGTAATTTATAAGAGAAGCTATAATGAGGATTATTCCTCCGACCCCTGCCAAGTAAATATACTTTTTCATAATTTAACCCCTCCATTTCATAGATTCAATAGAACGATAGGTTAAAAAGAGGCCAAAGGTTATAAAGCTTAAATAATAGACAATGTGCTTTATATCAATTACGCCCTTTGCAAAATCATCAAGGTGATTAATAAGAGATAGGTAAGATAATACTGAGCCAATTTTTGACCCGGCACCACCTGCCCATCCTATTACCCAGAACAATAATAAAACTACAAGCCCACCAACATAAGCTATAATCTGGTTTTCAGTAAGAGAAGAAATGAAAAGACCTACCGCTATGAAAGAACCACCAATTAATATCAACCCAAGATAACCTGAGAATATAGGTAAAATCTCAGGATTACCCCAGATAATCATTATTAATATATACAGAAATGTGGGAGCAATCATCGACAGTAAAAGCGTCATACCTGCAAAAAATTTCCCCAGAATAATTTGAGTTGTTGTTATTGGTGAGGTTAAGATCAACTCAGATGTTCCTGATTTTTTCTCCTCAGCAAATAGCCTCATAGTAATTGCTGGAACAATAAATAATAATATTAATCCAAAGTTATGTATCATTCCACGAATCACAAGCATATTAACATTAACCTTTGGGGGAGCCATCCTGTAATATTGAGCCTGCATCGTTGCACGAAAAGAGTAATTTAAAAAAGAATTCAACATTACATAAAAGAAAAATCCAGCAATAACAAGAAATAGCGCAATAACTACATAGGCTATAGGGGATACAAAATAAGAACGGAGTTCTCTATCAAAAATAGCAACAATATTTTTCACAATCATTCACCTCCTACTCTTTTGTTGTGAGTTTTAAGAATATCTCTTCCAGGCTCATTCCTTCTGATCTCAGCTCGTAAAGTCCCCAGTTATTATTTATTACAGTCTGAGCAAGAGTTTTTCTCAGGTCAACATCCGGTTTTGTTTCAATATGATATTTTCCTCTACCTTCTTTAAAAAATTTATCAAGAGAAACCCTTGTAACACCGGGAATCTCCTTCAATTTTGATTTCACTTCATCAAAAGGACCTTCTATATCCAGCATCAGTTTATCAGAGCTTCTCAATTTTTTAGTAAGATTTTCAGGTGTATCCACTGCAACAAGCTTACCTTCGTTGATTATGATGACCCTTTCACAGGTCATACTGACCTCCGGAAGAATATGGGTGCTTAAAATTATAGTATGTTCTCCTGAAAGATTCTTTATGAGTTCCCTCACTTCGATAATTTGCTTAGGGTCAAGGCTCGAAGTTGGTTCATCCAGAATAAGAACATCGGGATTATGAATAAGGGCCTGAGCTAATCCTACTCTCTGTCTGTAACCTTTGGATAACTTTCCTATAATTCTATCCTTTACATTCATTATAGCACATCTTTCCAGAACATTTCTGACCTTTTTTTTCCTTTCTCTCGGTTCAATACCCTTAATTTTGGCAACAAAATGAAGATAATTTTCCACTACCATTTCTTTATATAGAGGTGGATTCTCCGGTAGATAACCTATCCTTTTTTTTACCTCAATTGAATCATCAAATACATCATAACCCGCAACTTTTGCCGTACCTGATGTCGCAGGAAGATAGCAGGTAAGTATTCGCATAGTTGTTGTTTTTCCTGCCGCATTGGGGCCCAAAAACCCAAGGATTTCCCCTTTTTCTACATTAAAAGAGATATTATCTACTGCCTTTTTATCTCCAAAAACTCTTGTAAGGTTCTGAACTTCAATCATAGCTCTATTTACCTCCTTTTAGACAGGCTGGCTATCTTATTCCCAGCTGTTTTTTCAGGGTTCTGTATTTTTCTATATCTTTTTTCTTTAAATATTCAAGCAATCTCTTTCTTCGACCAACAATTTTCAATAATCCTCTTCTTGAGTGATGGTCTTTTTTGTGGATTTTCAGGTGTTCTGTCAGATGAGATATATGTTCTGTCATAAGAGCTATTTGAGTTTCAGTTGAACCACTATCAGCAGGATGTTTACCAAACTTTTTTATAATTTCGCTGGTTTTTTCTTTAGCATGAGACATTTTTCCTCCAGTGCTATTATTTGTTTTTATCCATATTTTTTATAAAGTATATGCTCTCCCTTTTGTCCTTTTTAAGCTGAAGATATAATTCATGTTCGCTTTTGAATGTTTCGTCATTTCTTATTCTTTTAAGGAATATAATTTTTAGCATCTCGCCATATATATCTTTATTAAAATCAAAAATATTAACTTCAAGTGTTCTCTCTGTTTCACCGTATGTTGACCTCGTGCCAATATAAAACATTCCATTGTAGATTTCATCTTTAAAAACAATTTTTACAATATACACACCATTTCTGGGTATCAACTTTCTTGAATTTTTAACAATTAAATTAGCTGTGGGAAATCCCAACCTTTTACCTCTTCCTGCCCCTTTAACAACCTCCCCATTAATAAAGTACCGGCTGCCAAGATACCTTGAGGCTTTTAAAACATCCCCGGATTTCAAAAGTTTTCTGATTAATGTACTGGAAATCGGTTTCCCATTTACAATTACCGGTTCAACAACTGTAATCTCCATACCATTTCTTTTACCAAAATCCTTTAAAAATTCAATTCTTCCTTTTCTGCCCTTTCCGAAAGCATGGTTATAACCCACAACAACACCGGTCGCATTGAGCTTTTCAATAAGAACATTTTTTAAAAATTCTTCAGGTGAAATTTCAGAAAATTCTTTTGTAAAATTTATAAACAATATTTTATCTATGTTAAAATTTTTTAATATTTCTATTTTTTCTTCAGGAGATGTTAGCAACTCTATATCACTATTATATTTTGAGTTCACTACCATTTGAGGATGAGGGTAAAAGGTTATCAGAATATTCTTCTTATGAGAGACTCTACTTTTCTCGATTAATGTTTTTATAATCTCCTGATGCCCAAGATGTATTCCATCAAAGGTTCCAATAGTAACATAAGTCTCTTTTTCCTCTCGATAATTTTCCAGGTCGTATATAATTTCCATTTAATTAATCACAAAATTTTTTTATTGATATAGAATCTTTCAACCTGTAGTTTCCAATTCTTGTTCTGACTAATTTTTTCAAATAAGCTCCACAATGTAATTTCTCACCTATATCTCTTGCCAGGGCTCTGATATATGTTCCCCGTGAACATATAACTTTTATTGTAATGAACGGTTTCACAAAACTCAGGACTTCAATATTATAGATTCTAACCTTTCTTGGTTCTCGTTTAACTTCAATACCTTTTCTGGCAAGCTCATAGAGGCGTTTTCCATTGACCCTGATGGAAGAAAACATAGGTGGGATTTGAAGAATTTCACCTTTAAATTGATTGGTTACCTTTATAATCTGGTTAATAGAAAAGTTCTCCACAGGACAACTTTTTACTATTATTCCTTCAGAATCAAGAGTATCAGTAACTTTCCCGAGTTCAATCTCACCAATGTATTCTTTTTCCAGCTCCATTAATGAATTAACTTTTTTAGTTGCTTTTCCAATACATACCAGCAGTACACCGCTTGCTTTTGGGTCAAGAGTACCGGCGTGACCTGCTTTATGTCCCTTATAATATTTTCTTATCTGTTTTACAACTCTAAAAGAAGTCCAGCCAAAGGGTTTTAGAACGTTCAGTATAATATCATAGTTAGTAAATGAC
>QNDJ01000274.1 GCA_003644825.1 Candidatus Zhuqueibacterota bacterium
CAAAAAATATTTCTATTTTCTTTCGTATTCTTAATATTTTTATTTTCTTCAGTTACGGGTGTTACTGCTCAGGAACCCGAAGGGGAAGTTATAATTATTCATAAAAAGGTAGGAAGAGAAATAGACTGGCAGGAGAACAAAAAGTATAATTTATTCCCTGGCAAAAAGGGGTTTAAATCAGCAGTTTTTATAAAAAAGCCTGATGGTAGCTACATACTGAAAATAATCTACATAGATGAAAAAACCGGGAAAGAAAAAGTTGACATAATTCCACGAACTGAATCAAAAATAAAATACTACAGGAAAAGAATTGAACAGATTGAAGAGAAACTTGCTACAGTTTCTATATCGTTAAAGAATGGTAAAACCTTAAAGGGAAAAATCGTCAGTAAAGAGGATTCGGTCATAAAAATCATAACAAAGGATAACCTTGAGATAAGTGTTCCGGAATCGTTAATTGTTTCCATAAAAAGAGCGGGTGAAAAAACCAGAAGTACTGTGTATTACAATACGGACCCGAACTACTCCCGATTAATGTTTGCACCAACAGGCAGACCATTAAGAAAAGGGGAAGGTTATTTTTCAGATTATTATCTCTTCTTTCCTGGAATATCTTATGGTTTCACAGGTAACATAAGTATTATGGCAGGCTTTTCTGTTTTTCCTATGCTAAAATTAAAAAACCAGATGAAGTATATAGCACCAAGGATTGGAAAACAGATTTCGGATAACTTGGCCATTTCTTTTGGAACCTTATTTGTAATTACAGGGCTGAATATGGAAGATGAAGGCGAACCATTCGGTGTACTTTTCTCAGTGGGAACCTATGGTCAGCAGGACAAAAGTTTTACTGTAGGTATTGGCATCCCGTATTATAAAAGAGTAATCAAGAATTATGATTGGTATGGAAAACTTATTGAGGAAGAAAGTTACTGGAAATTTGGTGATGGTTCAATGGTCATAATGCTTGGTGGCAATGTGCGGATTTCTAACAGCCTTGCAATAGTTTCCGAGAACTGGCTGGTAATCAATAAAGAATCCAGGTTGAACTACCAGCCATTTGGTATATCATTGAGGTTTTTGGAAAACACATAGCTGTTGATGCAGGGTTAATTATAGTTGGGGAAGTAATAAAGAAAGGTTTCCCGATTCCCTGGCTATCTTTTGTTTATAACTTCGGGAAGAAAAAAAATTAATAATTAACCCATTTATTTAAATCCAGATGACCAAGTTACTATTATTGAGGAATTACAAATCAGGAATTAACAAAAAATAAATACACCTGTAGCCTGGATATCCTCGCAAGCTATTATATTCCGCTCCTAACGGAGCTCAATATTTTATGAAATCATTTATTCTACAAACATATCGCTCCTACAGAGCTTCAGATTATAACAATACCTGCTATTGTACCTATACGACCCGTATGGGTAAAATAATCTTCTCAATAACAGGAAGTATTATAATATAAACAGATCAAGCAAGCTTGATTTATAAAATGCAACTATATATTCAGAAAGAACACAAAAAATAATTAGGGTAATTTGCGTAATTCGTTGTTTTCTTAAAACCTCGTTATGGGTGGAATGCTCGTAGCAAATAAAATACTAAAATAGAGCACCATAGGTGCAATATAAAAGTAACAATTTAGTTATATTGATTAAAGTAACTCAAGCTTCCAGCTTGAGATTGAAAATCTTTGAATATTGCAACGAATAACTACAACAATTCAATCCTGGTAATATAAACAACAAATTACACGGATTAAACGAATTTATACTTGAAATATATGCTCCCTTTTTTTACCGTATGGTTTAACTATATTGTTTCGTCTTCTTTTGTGAACATTAAGGATATATGGTTGCAAATAAATTAATCATATTAAACAAAACTTGTAATTGTAGGTTGGGCATCCATGCCCTAATCATTAAACTCCCTCTTATCTTCTTAAATTTTTATTCTACAAATATATCACTCCTACAGAGCTCAGATTATAACAATACCTGTTATTGTGCCTATACGACCTGTATGGGTAAAATAATCTCCTCAATAAAAGAAATTATTATAATATAAATAGATCAAGAAAGTTTTATTTATAAAATGCAACTATATATTCAGAAATAATGCAGGGAATAATTAGAGTAATCCGCGTAATTCGTTGTTTGTACCACCGGAATAACATTACCAGAGTCGAATGCCGATAGAGGTGAATATAATCTGGAAATCTCTGAATAGACTGTTCTTATATACAATTGGGGAAATTCGAATAATTAGTTGTTTTTTTAAATCCACAGGAGTGTAATATTTATGACATAATATGGTTGGAATGATAAAGATATTATTTTGCTTTAATACCGAGCTTTTTCATCTTTTTATAAAGAGTGGTTCTATCAATGGAAATTGACTCTGCGGTTTTGCTTATATTCCAGTTGTTTGCAATAAGATTATTAACTATGAATTTTTTCTCAAATTCTCTATGGGCTTCTTTATACACTGTGGATGAGGGTTTTTTTTCATCAGGCATATAAAGAGATAAGGCGTTGAAAACGTCTGAACTATCTATAAATTCCTTATCGGATAAAATCACAATTCTTTCAATTACATTTCTGAGTTCCCTGATATTTCCTCTCCAGGGGCTATCAATTAATGCTTTTAATGCACTTTTTGTAAATCCTTTAATATCTTTGTTGTTCTCTTCTGTAAACTCTTTCAGAAAATACTCTGCAAGCATTGGAATATCTTCTTTTCTTTTTCTCAAAGGAGGGACCGTTATAGTAATTACATTTAGCCTGTAAAAGAGGTCTTCTCTGAATTTTTTTTCTCTAATTTCTTTATAGAGGTTTTTATTAGTTGCTGAAATGACCCTTACATCAACATTTATAATTTCTGTATCACCAACTCTTTCGAATTCCCCTTCCTGAAGGACCCTCAGAACTTTAGACTGTGTTCTCAAACTCATATCACCTATTTCATCTAAAAATATAGTGCCTTTATCAGCCAGAAAAAACTTTCCATCTTTATCGGTATATGCACCTGTGAAGGCACCTTTTTTATGCCCGAACAGTTCGCTTTCAATCAATTCTTCAGGAATTGAAGCACAATTTACCCTTACAAATGGTCCACCAGCCCTTCTACTATTGTTATGAATTGCCTTTGCGATTAACTCTTTCCCGGTTCCGTTTTCACCTATTATCATTACTTTAGCATTCGTTGGTGCGGCTTTTTTTATCAGTAAATGTATTTTTTTAATTGCCTTACTATTCCCGACCATAAAATACTTTTTACTGATATCTTCCTGTAATCTAATGTTTTCCAGTTGTAGTAAACTTCTTTCAAGGGCATTTTGCACGGTTAAAAATAGTCTTTCAGCTTCTACCGGCTTTTCAATATAGTCGTATGCTCCCAGTTTTGTAGCTTCCACAGCGTCCCGAATCGTGCCGTAACCGGATATCATTATAACAGGCAGGTGAGGTTCAATTTTCTTTATTTCCCTCAGAGTCTTTATCCCGTCCATTCCCGGCATTTTTATATCAAGAAGAATAAGGTCTACAACATCATTCACTATTATATTCATCGTCTCTTCGCCGTTCTTTGCCTTAATTGTTTTATAACCTTTAAAACTTAATATATCTGATAGAGAATCCCTCATCTTTTTTTCATCATCAACTATTAGAATTTTATTGTTCATTTTATCTCATTTTGAATTGATATTTTTCTTTCTTTTAAAATTTTTCATTCTAATCTGTTCCGGGTGAATTGAAGAATCTTAAAAACATAAAATTGTAGATTTTTTTCTACATATAGAGTGATAAATAAATACATTAATAAATTAAAAGTGGTCTTTTTTCTCATACTTATGGGA
>QNDJ01000275.1 GCA_003644825.1 Candidatus Zhuqueibacterota bacterium
AAAGGGCCAAAAAATCCCTTTAGAAATGACGATAGTATTCTTAAAATCCCTTTAAAAATATTTTTAAAAAGCAAGGATGAATTAACAGTTGAGGTCGGAAACCAGACAATTGCTCTGAAAAAAGGAGAATTCACTGAATGGATAAGGCTAAAGTTCAATACCAGTTTTGGAATAAAGCTGAGATGTATTTGCAAGTTTTTTTTAAAATCTGTTGAACCCTATTTTGAACTTTATATAACTCCTCTGAATATTGACCCTGAAAAGCCAGCTTTACCTGTTTCTCATCCTTTTATTTATTCTTCATATTTATCAAAAATTTTAGGTGATTATTCAACTCTGGGTATATCTGACGACACCTGGGCACTTAATGAGAGAGTTATTGATGAGGATGCATTTCTTAAACTTGCTTACGATAATCATAGCGATAAAGAAAAAATCTTTTTCAACTCACTTAACAAAATTAAAAAAGGATTAATTGTAAATGTTTTTGACATATCTGATACTGTTCAACATATGTTTTTCCGATATATTGGTAAAAAAAGAAATCCAGAAGATATTATAGAATTTGAAAAATATCAAAACGAAATAGAAAAGGTTTATGTTAAACTGGATAGTATAGTAGAGAAAGTTATAAACCAGATTAATGACAGAACAGTTTTGATAATAGTTTCTGACCATGGATTTAAATCTTTCAGAAAGGGTGTAAATATAAATTCCTGGCTGTTTGCTAATGGTTATCTTCATTTAAAGAATGGGGTTAAAAACAGTGAAAAATATTTCCGAAATGTTGACTGGGCGAAAACAAAAGCATACGCATTGGGTCTTGGAGGCCTATATATTAACCAGAAAGGAAGAGAATCTCAGGGAATTGTTACCCGGCTGGACGAAAAGGAAAAACTGAAAAAAGAAATAACAGAAAAGCTCCTTGACCTCAAAGATGAAGAAACCGGAGAAAAAGTTATAAAGAACATTTATGATGCTGATGAAGTTTACAGGGGACCTTATAAAAATGAGGCACCTGATTTGTTAATAGGTTATTCTGAGGGATACAGAGCATCCTGGGATTCTGTAATAGGGAAGATTACTGATAAAATTATTGAAGTAAATGAAAAGAGCTGGAGTGGTGATCACTGTATTGACCCGGAAATTGTTCCAGGTGTATTTTTTTGCAACAGGAAAATAAATACTGATAATCCAGAAATTATTGACATTGCTCCAACGGTCCTGAACCTATTTGGAATTACACCGCCCCATTATATGGATGGTAAAAACCTGATATGAAGTATTACATTCAATTTAACTTTGTAGAAAGAAAATGAAAAAAGTTATCTTAATTTTTGTTTTATCTTTTATTTTTATTTTTTCGGGTTGTAATCAGAAATTGATCCAGCATAAAGTTCTGATATTGGGAATTGATGGAATGGACCCGAATATACTGATGAAAATGATAGATGAAGGAAAGATGCCTAACTTCAAGAAGTTGAAAGAAGAAGGGAGTTTTTCTAAGTTAGGTACAAGCCATCCACCTCAGAGCCCCGTTGCCTGGTCGAATTTTATTACAGGTATGAACCCCGGTGGACACGGTATATTCGATTTTATTCATAGAGACCCGAAAAGTTTTACACCATATCTTTCAACATCAAAGGTTGAGCCACCTGGAAAAACAATAAAAATAGGTAAGTTAATTATCCCTCTTTCTGCAGGAAAAGTCGAACTTTTAAGAAAGGGAAAAGCATTCTGGGAAATTCTCGAGGATAATGGAATACCTACTACTGTATTTAAAATTCCTTCGAATTTTCCCCCGAAACCAAAATCCCACAGGAGTATCTCTGGAATGGGAACGCCAGACATTCTCGGAACCTATGGTCAATACTCATTTTATACCAGCAATATGAGTCCTGAAATGGAAAATTTAACGGGTGGAAAAGTCTATAAAATTCAAATTAAGGAAGACCATTTCACTTCCAGTCTTCCAGGTCCGGCAAACCCCTTTGTAGCGGGCAACCCTGAAGTAAAAATTCCATTTGATGTTTACATTGATTCCAGAAATATGACTGCCCAGATAAATATTCAGGATGAAAATATAATTCTAAAAAAAGAGGAATGGAGCGATTGGATAAGAGTGCGATATAAAATGCTACCACTATTAAAATCTATCACCGGAATAGTAAGGTTCTATCTTAAAGATATAATCCCTGATTTTAAGCTATATGCTTCCCCGATAAATATTGACCCGTCTAATCCTGCATTACCCATTTCCAACCCGGGTAGCTACTCAAAGGAGTTATTTAAAAAATTCGGATTTTTTTATACACAGGGGATGGCTGAAGATACCAAAGCATACCTTGAGAAGATTTTATCAGTTGAAGAATATATAAAACAGGCTTATATGGTGTATAAAGAACGGGAAAAAATGTATTATTTTGAATTAAACAGGTTCAAAGCGGGGCTTCTATTTTTCTACTTTTCAAGCACAGACCTGAATACCCACGTATTCTGGTTCTTAAGGGATAAAAATCATCCTTTTTATAATGAAAAAATAAGGAAAAAAGCAGGTGATGTTATCGAATTCTACTATAAAAAGATGGATGGGATTCTCGGAAATACGCTGGCTAAAATAGATACTAACACAACCCTGATAATAATGTCTGACCATGGATTTGCTCCATTTTATAAAAAGGTTAATCTTAATACCTGGTTATTAAAGGAAGGTTATATAAAACTATACAGAGAATCAAAACCGGAAGACGAATTCTTTCAGGCGGTAGACTGGAACGAAACTAAAGCTTATGCTCTTGGATTGAACGCTATTTATTTAAACCTTAAAGGAAGAGAAAGAATGGGAATTGTAGCGGATGCCGTAGAAAAAAATCTACTTCTGGATGAAATAATAAAAAAGCTTAAGAACCTTAAAGACCCAGAAAATGGAAAAAATGTAATAAGAGGTGTCTATAAATCATCGGAAATATATTCAGGCAAATATTTAAGTAATGCACCAGACCTTATAGTAGGATATTATAAAGGATACAGAACCTCGGATGAGAGCGCCCTTGGAAGTTTTTCCCGAAAAGTTATAGAGTTGAATGATGGATGGAGTGGAGATCATTGTATTGACCCGAATGAAGTTCCTGGCATATTTCTTTCAAATAAAAAACTAAAAATCAACAATCCAAAGTTGTATGATATAGCACCAACAGTGCTAAAAGAGTTCAACATAAAAATACCTGAAGAGATGATTGGAAAACCAATTTTTTGACTTAATTACTTTCAAAACAATTCATTCTGGAGGTATAGTAACAGTGAAAAAAATTAAAATTGATAAAAACCTGTATGAAAAATGTGTGAAATATTCAAAAAATGCTGGATACTCTTCAGTAGAGGAGTTTATTCAACATATCCTGGAAAGAGAAGTTTCAAGTCTTAATAAAGAAGATGATAGTAAAAAAATTGAAGAGAAACTTAAAGGACTGGGTTATATATCTTAACTTAATCATTTTTAAAGATGTTTCATATAAACAAAATACTGAATTTGATATTCGACATACTGTTATATCCTTTTAGAAGTTTACAACCAGTATGGGCTATTATTTATATTTCGTTATTGACGGCAATATTTATTCTTGTCGTGTTCAAATTTGCAACCCGTCAAAGAGAACTGGGAAAAGTTAAGAAAAAAATACAGGGATATATCCTTGAACTAAGAATATTTAACTTTGATTTAGCTATCATTCTGAAAACATTAAAAGATATAATAGTAACAAACCTTATATATATCAAGTTAAATTTGTTATCATTTATAATAATAATAATACCCATTTTATTAACATGCATTCAAATCAGTAT
>QNDJ01000276.1 GCA_003644825.1 Candidatus Zhuqueibacterota bacterium
CTATATATGTTCCTTAAACCAGATTTATAATCTATTTTTTATATACATTTATTAGATTTTATTATTCCAGTGAATAATAAATAAGGGCGCGCTTTATTTTTAGATTTAAACCCTCTTTTTAAATTGAAGGTATCTATAATAAAGACAGCGCCCTCATTTATTAATATAAAACCTAAAAATAAAAAGTCAAGAAAAAATTTTATCTGTTTAAATAAAATTTTCTATCTGTTTTTCAAGCTCCTTTATTTGTTTAGAAAGTGGAGAACTCAGATATATATGTTTCCCTATAATTGGCAGTTCTACTTTCTTCTTTTTAACTGAAGCCATTTTCCTTGCCATCATTCTTAACCATAACAAACACTGTTTTGAATAATATTTATCTCTTATACTGTTATCCTGTAAATCTTTAATAATTATCGGGATAAGAAAACTTATTATACTTTCCATTTCTTGAGCTTTAAGAAGCCTGAACATTAACTTTGAACCTCTGCTTTTTTCTTTTTTATTAAGAATTCTTACTATATTACCAATTGCGGCTGCTGCTTCACCTCTAATTATTGAATCCTTCTGTTGAAAGTTTTCTTTCATAATATTAACGAGCTTTTTTACAATTCTGAAGTCTCCCATTTTTCCGAAAGCTTGTATGGTCTTCAATGTTATATTTTTATCTCTTAAGGATGTCTGAAGTGCATCGTAACATAAATTCAGATTCTGGTGTTCTATAAGCTTGTCAATAGCGAGTTGTCTCTCTGTAAAATTAGGAGACCCGAGCCTCTTTACATGCTTGATAAGCTCTTCGTATTCTCCATTTCCGTTGTTTTCAACCGAAATCTGATGAGCAAAAAGTTCAAAAACTTTTTGGTATGTCCTTGCGAATCTTTCTCTTTCCTCCTGAATTTCCTTTTGTTCTTTTTCTCTTAGTTCTTCAAGTTTTCTTTCTTCTTCTTCTCTTAGGGCAATTTCCTTTCCAATATCTTTTAAACCAACCTTTTCAACTTTTATTTTTTCTTCTTCGGGTTTCTTTTTTTTAGTTTTTCTGGTTGTTTTTGTTTTAACAGAAGCCTGATGCTGCTGCCTCATCGCCCTGATGCTCTTAGAAATATTTCTGTAACTCTGGGTTCTTTTTTGAATTATAAGCTTTTCAAGTTCCTCTAATAATTTGTTTGCAATATCTATATGGACTTTTTTTATCTCGGATTTGCTTAACTTTTCTTCCTCAAGTACTGTATAAATATTCTCGAGGTCACATTTCTCTTCAATAATGAAATGAACTAAATTGTTTTTCCAGGATTCTTTTACCTTTTCTGCAATCTCTTTATCGATGGTTTTTGTAATAACCAATTTAGATATATTTTCAGTAATATCATCTTCTTCGGATTTTTTTAATTTTTTGTTAATTTCAGGTTTAACTTTTTCCATAATTTATACCCTTGTTTTACTCCTTGAGGGTAGCTGTTATTTTATAGTTTATAGTCCCATCTATTTTTAGAAAAGGGGTCTTAATTATTTGTTCAGCATCCAGTTCAATCGCTTTGATGATTTTTTCTCTTTCAATTCCCTCTGCCATTTTTAGTTCTTCTTCAGTTGCTTCTTCTGGATGGTCTATAGCCTTTAAAATATCCTGAAATCGGTCTTTTTGAATTATAATTTCTGATAAGTCTTCTTCTGTTTCCAGAGGTATAAGCTCTACAAGAACAATTTTGTTATCCTCAAATCCAATCTTCAATCGACCTGTGAAAGACCCTTTTTTACCCTCCATTACTGCTCTCATTGTTGATTTTATATTCTCAATAGAAAGAGGATTCTTTTTTGCAATGAGGTCTTCCTCGAGATTTTTTAGTCTTTTTATAATTTCTAAAACTCTTTCATTTGTTCTCAGGTCTCTTCTTTCTCTGATAGGTGAATCAAACTTCTGTGCTGGTTTTTTTCTTCTATCGAGTTTTTCAAAAGTCCTGAGCAACAAAAAAGCTTGTTTTATAAGTTCTGGATTGTGAACAACTCCCCCTCTCTCAAGTTGAAGTTTTTCGGCAAGTAATATCAACTTTTTAGTAATTTCTCCAAGAAGTAACTCTCTCTTTTTTTCAAGATTATCTATTTGAGCCTCCTTTTTTTATGTAAACCTGATTAAATTTCATTAATATAATAAACAATTTTACCATTAAATACAAGATAATTATTTTTACATCATTGGGATGTATTAATTTTATCTACGGCATTTTTCAATCTTTCAATAACCGTTTCTTTACCGAGCACACTAATCAGTTCAAATAATCCGGGACTTATGTGAGTTCCTGTCAGACAGATTCTAACAGGATGAATGAGCTTTGCAGCACTGATTCCGAGCTTTTCAGCAGTATCCCTTATTGTCTTTTCAATCTGATCAACTTCAAAAATTTCCAGACCTGATAATTTCTCAGTTACTATTTCTATATATTTTTTAGTATCCTTTTTCCAGTATTTTTTAAGGGATACATTATTATATTCTTGAGGTTCAGAAAAGAAATATCCCATATCGTTAATAATCTGGTCCAGTCTTTTAATCCTCGGTTTTACCAGTTCAAGCACGTTTAGCATATAGGACTTATCTATTCTGGAAAAATAATCATAGTTGAATTCCAGACATAATTCATACAACCTCTCTAATTCGGTTTTATTAATATAACATCCATTCATCCAATCGAGTTTGACTTCATCAAATACAGCACACTTTTTCGAGATTCCTTCAAGGCTAAAACTTTTGATTATCTCATCACGACTCAGGATTTCTCTATCGTTTCCCGGGGACCATCCCAGTAATGTTAAAAAATTGAATACAGCCTCAGGTAAATATCCTTTTTTTTTAAATTCCATTACAGAAACTGCGCCTTGCCTTTTACTTAACCTTTTTTTATCGACCCCGAGAATAAGAGGAAGATGAGCAAATAATGGTGGTTCAATACCAATGGCATTATATAATAAAATCTGTTTGGGAGTGTTGGAGAGATGGTCATCACCTCTTATAATGTGGGTAATACCCATTCTATTGTCATCATTAACAACTGCCAGCTGGTATGTTGGGGTTCCATCAGACCTCAACAAAATAAAATCTTCAATTTCACTGTTATTAAACTCTATTTTTCCATATACTAAATCTTCAAATACAGTTTTGCCTTCTGGAACAAGAAACCGAATTGCGAAAGGTTTTCCCGATGATATCAAATTCTCTTTTTCTTGGTCCGATAGTTTTAAGCATGTTCTGTCATATTTATATGGAATTTTCAGTTTTTTTGCTCTATTTTTTCTTATATTAAGTTCTTCTGGAGAACAGAAACATCGATAGGCTTTTTTTTCCTCTAAAAGTCTATATGTTAATTTTCTGTATTCCTCCAGATTATCCGATTGATAAACAATTTCCTCATCCCAGTTAATTCCCAGCCAGAGTAAACTTTCAAGGATTTCTTCTGTCATTTCTTCTCTGGAGCGCTGAATATCGGTATCCTCGATTCTTAAAAGGAATTTACCTTTATTTTTTTTTGCAAAGAGCCAGTTGAAAATTGCGGTTCTTGCGCCTCCTACGTGTAAATATCCTGTTGGGCTCGGAGCAAACCTTACTCTTACTTCCATCTCAATCAATTTTTATTAATCTGCTGTTTCTTTATTTGTTGGAAAAGAATTTTCTGTCTGGAGATAAAGTTTTATACCTCCTAAATAATGGGAAATTATGTTATACAACCCTAAAATAATTGCAGTAATTACCGACATAATGATAGCATACATCATAGAAAAGAAAATTGTTCCGAAAAGGGATATAAACCCACCGGCAATGCCTGCTGGAAATCCGAAATCCTCTCCAGAAA
>QNDJ01000277.1 GCA_003644825.1 Candidatus Zhuqueibacterota bacterium
ATATTCTAAAAGTAATTTTCTTAAAATTTCAGCCATTTCTTTGCTATTTTCAATCACCCATAAAAGTATGTTATTTATATTAAAAGCTTTTCTGGGGTCTTTTTTTATATCTTTTTTTATTTCGCTAAAAACATCTTTATTCAATTTTATGGTATTTAATATTTTTCTGAAGAGAGCATTTTTAAGAAAAACTACTGAATCCTGACGGCTATTCGGCTCAGGGTTTACTACTATAATTCCATTATTGGATAGATTAAAAAAATCAAGCACATTAAAACCAGTTCCACCCCCGAGGTCAACAATGATATAATCTGCTTCAATTTTCTTTATTTTTCTTATAAACTCCATTTTTTTGAAATATGGTAGATTTGGAACACCAAAAATAGCTGAACCACAGGCTATAAGAGAAAGATTTTCCACTGGCGTTTTTACCTTTATTTCATTGAGGTCTCTATTTTCCTTTAAAAAGAAATTGGTAAGTGATAAATTAGGTCTTTTAACCTGCAGGAAATTATGAAGATTGGGGCTTCCCAGGTCAGCATCAACAGTAACAACTTTATACCCCATAATAGCAAGGGCTATTCCCAGATTAGCTGTAATAAAACTTTTACCTGTCCCCCCTTTTCCACCAGCAACTGAAATTATCTCTCTATTCGTCTCCATTATTTGAAAACTATATGTATGATTTTATTTAATATATAATGATTTTTCAAAAAAAACAAGGGGCTTTTTACTTTTTACCTGATAAAAAATCTCCACATTTAACCATTTGCTCAGATTCTTTTTTAATTACAGTTTATATATATACTAATAAAATTTAATAAATAATAAACAGTATTTGCAACACATCTATAGTTTTCTTTATGATATATCACGGGAAAGATACCAACCATAGTAATTCACTTAATTCATTGTTTCTATTAATTCTATTAAATACCAGAATGGAATTCTGGTGATGATGATTTTTTAAATCAATTAAAGTTCGATTCTTAATCCAACTCTTGTTCTTCTTCCGATAGCCCAGGCAGATGGGTCTCTTAATTCTCCTCCGGGTTGTCCATCAGAGCTAACCCAGAGAAGATTTTTTCTATCAAGGATATTTCTCACATCACAATAAAACAGAATACTTATACTGGAAAACCTGAAATACTTACCAAATTTAACATCAACAAAGAGATTGCTTTCCATTCTCCTGTTGTTAGGGACAAATCTTATGTTAGGATTTGCTGGAATAAAACCTTCTCTATTCTCCGAAGGATAATAAGTGTATGGTCTTGGGCTGTTGTATCTTACAACAAGGTTCAGGTTCGAATCCCTCAACGGTAAAAACTGAAAATTAGAAGGAAAATTTATTTTTAAATTTACATTCAGAGTATGCCTCTGATCCCAGCTCAGATAATAGAGTTGCTCTTTATTTACCGGAAAACCCCACATAGCATAATTCAATCCATCATTTGTGGTTTCACTCAAAGCTTTTGCTACAGAATAAGTATATGCAATCTTCCCTGAAATTATATTAGTTGGTCTCCTTTCAAGGACAAACTCGAGCCCCTGAGCCCTTGCATAAGGTGAATTAACAAACTGAGCGAATGTCTTATCCTGGCCCTTACTGTCAGTTGCAAGAAAAGTATTGGTATCTATCAAATTCGATGTTTCTTTTGAATAATATGTAATTGAAAAAGTCATTTCACTATTCAATATCTGCCGATAACTGAACTCCCAGGCTTTAGTTCTCTCAGGTTTTAAATCAGGGTTTCCTACAAGCAATCTCTGTTTACTTCTTAAATTTATGTCAAGTCCTGTATATAAATACTCAAAAAGTGGCATCTGAAAAAAAAGACCAAAATTCGTAAATATAAAAATCTTCTCTGTAATAGGCATAGCTATACCAAACCTCGGGCTTATTTGCTGTTTAACTTTTGCTTTAACCCATTGTAATTCATTCTGCCTGAAATCAAGGCTATCAGTAGGTATATTTTCAATTGCTGGTCTGCTTGCTCTCGGGTCAAGAATATCGTATCTTAGACCAATATTTAATACACCCCCATCTGTCAATTTAAACTTATCTTCTATGTAAAAGGCACCAGCTCTGGGATAATAATTGTAAGTACTGGAAAAGTTCAGTAAGGGTCTGTCAAGTAATGGTTTACCAAAATATGTAAGCTGAGGTTCATTTTTTATAAGGTCTGAATAAATATCAAAATATTGAAGCTCAATACCTGTTTTAAAAAAATGCCTTTCAGTTACCTGATTTGTTAAATCAAATCTCAGGGTGTAAATATACTCTTTGGAATTTCCCCACCATAATCTCTTACCACCAACTACATACTGTAGAAAAAAATCATATTGAAAGGGGTCATTCTGGTACTCAGGACTTAAAAAAAGAGATTTGGATATATCATTTACCCTCGAATGAATAAAATATCTTCCAAGGTTAATATTAAAAAAAACATTTTTTGTAATAAATTGAGAAAGTGAAATTGAAATTCTATCAGAATCCTTAAATTTCGGTGGCAATCCTGTTAAATTAAACCTCCATCTAAAATCATAATATTTATTATACTTATATGATTTTATATATTGAACCCCAATCCTTGTATTAGCAGAGGGTCTGATATCAAGTTTGGTCACAAGGTTGAATTTTGTCTGGTAAGGTCCTGAAAAAAAATTCTGGAAATCCTGCCACCATCTTGTTCCAGAATAATTGAAATTTGATGAAATCAGATAGTTTATACTGCCCTTTTTCAAAGGACCAGCAGCAAAAAACTCTGCCTCTTTCATTTTACTGTGTTCTGTTCCTCCAAAGAGGTCATCTGCATCAACTCTGAGCTGTGATTCATGTCTGTCAGTTCCGCTTCTGGTAATTATGTTTACCACACCTGATAAAGCATTTCCAAATTCCGCATCAAACCCACCGGTCTGAATTGTCATTTCACTTATAGCACTTTTGGGCACATCTGTTGCAGTTCCTCCACTTGTAACCTGCTGAATTGGAAGTCCATCAAGTAAATAAAGAACCTCTGTTGACCTTCCACCTCTAATATGACCATCCCCTGTTACACCAGCCTGAAGTTTTATAACATCTTCAAATGTATCAATCGGAAGACGATCAATATCAATATTTTCAACTATACGAGTAGTACCGGTAATATCTTTTTCAATCAAGGGCCTTTCTGCCTGAACAACTATCTCTTCTCCCTGCAAAACGGTTGGAACAAGCCTTACATTATCCAGAACAGTTCGTAAATTTTGCGCAACCCTTACATTTTCAACCGTCAGGGGTTTGTATCCAATCATTGTAAATCTAAGTTTATGTATACCCGATGGTACATTATTAATCTGGAAATATCCCTTCATATCCGTAGAACCACCTAATTTCGTTCCTACAACAATAATATTTACATAAGGTAAAACCTCTCCTGTTTCTTTATCTCTAACAGTTCCTTCAATTATACCTGTTGTTCCCATTAATCTTGAATACAAAGGTGAATAACTAAATAATATGCCAAATAAAACAACAACAGTATAAACAAGAATCCTTAACTTTCCTTCATTCATAACATTATCTCCACTTCAAAAATCAAAATTCACATCAGAACATTAACACTGGATAAACATTACACCAGAAATTAAGAATAAAACCTACTGGATAATAATAAAAATAATAGCAATTTATAATTTTAATGTTTTTTATGTTATTAAAAAATAGAGGATTTAAAGTCCACTATTTTTTTATGACCTCATCTTTCTGAATTTTTATGAATAAGGTTTAAAAATTCAATTCTTGTTCTTTCAGCTTCTCTGAATACACCAAGCATACTGC
>QNDJ01000278.1 GCA_003644825.1 Candidatus Zhuqueibacterota bacterium
ATTACAGACTTCCTGTTAAAAAGGTTTTAGAAATTCTTGCAAAAAAAGGTATAAATTCGATTCTTGTTGAGGGTGGAGCAAAGATATTTTCATCTTTTTTAAAAGAAAATGCCTTTGACGAGCTCTTCATATTCGTTGCACCAAAAATTTATAACGATGGAATTAATACCTTTAACTATGAAATCCTGAACGGAGTTGAAAATTTTTCCCAACTTTATTTTAGAGAAGTTAAAAAGTCAGGCTCTGATGTAATGCTCAGATGTATCCCTGAATGGAATGAATATGCAGGTAATACTTAGATGTTTACAGGAATAATAAAAGAAGTCGGGATAGTCAGAAATATCCTGAAAAAACCAGGAAAAACTGAAGTTGAAATATACTGCTCTATCTGCAGTGAAGAAATTAAAGAAGGTTCAAGTATTGCAATAGATGGAGCTTGCTTAACTGTTACAGAAAAAGGAAAATCAAGCTTCAAAGTAGACATCGTAGAAGAAACCCTGAAAAAAACAACTTTCTCCAAAATTAAAATTAATGATAGAGTAAATATTGAACTGCCGTTAAAACTTTCTGAAAGATTTGATGGACATATTGTCCAGGGTCATATAGATGGAACTGGAAAAATCCTGAAGAAAAAAAATCTTGAAGGTAGTACTTTAATAACAATTAAACTTTCAGAAGAAATGATACCCTATATAGTCGAAAAAGGGTCTATTTGCATAGATGGTATAAGTTTAACAATAGCAAACATTGAAAAAGAAGATATTACAGTATCACTGATTCCTTACACTTTACAAAACACATCTATAGGAACAAAAAAAGTTGGAGATTCAGTGAATATTGAACTTGATATTATTGGTAAATATGTTAATAAAGTTTTAACAAGCCAAAAAGAAAAAATAAATAAGAATTTCTTAAAAGAAACAGGATTTCTGTAAGAAAGCATATACAGATGGTAGGACAGGAGGATAAAAAGTTGTATTATTTTCATAGCATTGAGTAAGCAATTGAAGATATAAAAAATGGGAAAATCCTAATAGTGGTTGATGATGAAGATAGAGAAAATGAAGGTGATTTTATTGCAGCAGCAGAAAAAGTAACACCTGAAACAATAAATTTTATGAGTAAATATGGGCGTGGGATTGTATGTTTATCCCTCACTGAAAAGCGAGCTGATGAGCTCGGTCTTAATCTTATGGTAGAACAGAATTCAGCACTGCATGGTACACCTTTCACTGTTTCAATTGATTACAAATACGGCACAACAACAGGTATCTCTGCGTTCGATAGAGCAAAAACAGTCAAAGCCGCTATAGAATCGAATACCAGACCCGATGATTTCGCAAAACCAGGGCATATATTTCCGTTAAGAGCTAAAAATGGTGGGGTTTTAAGAAGAGCGGGACACACTGAAGCCGTTATTGATCTTGCAAGATTGAGTGGACTGTACCATGCTGGTATCTTATGCGAAATTATGGACGAAGATGGTTCAATGGCACGGGTTCCAAGACTATTTGAAATCGCAAAAAAATTTAATCTTAAAATTATTACTATTAAAAGCCTTATTGAATACAGAAGAAAGAATGAAAAACATGTAAAAAAGATTGTTGATGTGGATTTTCCCATTGCTATAGGTCATTTCAGACTTTATCTCTATAAAAGTGATATAGATAATCAACACCACTTGGCTCTTGTCAAGGGCAAAATTAACCCGGATGATGAAATTCTTGTCAGAGTTCATTCTGAGTGTTTAACCGGAGATGTTTTTCATTCACAGCGTTGTGATTGTGGCGACCAATTAATAAACGCCCTCACAGCTATTGAGAAAAAAGGAAAAGGTATTCTTTTATATATGAGACAGGAAGGAAGAGGAATTGGGCTGGCAAATAAAATCCTTGCTTATAAACTACAGGATGAAGGAAAGGATACCGTTGAAGCCAATGAGGAGCTGGGGTTTCCACCGGACCTCAGAGACTATGGGATTGGTGCTCAAATCCTTTTAGACCTTGGAGTAAAGAAAATGAGATTATTGACTAATAATCCAAGAAAAATCGTGGGGCTTGAAGGATATGGAATGAAAGTCATTGAAAGAGTTCCAATCGAAATCAGTCCCAATGAAAATAATAAAGAATATCTTAAAACTAAAAGAGATAAACTCGGACATCTAATTATGATTCATTAATCGAAGGAGGATTTAATGACAACACAACACAAAGGTTCTTATTCCGCTAAAGATAAAAAAATCGGGATTGTTGTGAGTAAATTCAATGAATTTATCTCTAACAAACTTCTTGATGGATGTATTGATTGTCTTTTAAGACACCAGGGAGATGAAAAAAATATTGAAGTGTTCTGGGTACCCGGTTCTTTTGAAATTCCTGCTGTAGCCATTAAACTTGCTGAAAATAATAAGTTTGATGGTGTAATTTGTCTCGGTGTACTGATTCGAGGGGATACACCTCATTTCAACTATATAGCTTCAGAAGTTACCAAAGGTATTGCACAGGTAGGGTTAAAAACCGGTAAACCGGTAATTTATGGTATAATCACTGCAGATACTATGGAACAGGCAATTGAAAGAGCAGGAACTAAGGCAGGAAATAAAGGATGGAATTCAGCAATGGCATTAATGGAGATGATTGACCTTTTTAGAAAAATAGAAGAATAAAATGAAAGCATTATATTTTGACAGAACGTTAAAACCTGTCAATATTCCTGTCCCGGAGAGAAAACCAGGAGAAGCATTAATCAGAGTTTTGTATGCAGGTATATGTCAGACAGATATTGAAATCACTAAAGGATATATGAAATTTAAAGGTATACCGGGCCATGAATTTGTTGGAATTGTTGAAGAATCTGAAAAACAGAACTTAACAGGTAAAAGAGTTGTAGGTGAAATAAACATTGGTTGTGGAAAATGTCCATACTGTTTAAATAATGACCCACGTCATTGCAGAGATAGAACTGTTCTAGGAATACACAATAAAGATGGAACTTTCGCTGAATTCATAACATTACCTGAAAACAACCTTTTTAATGTTCCTGAAAATATTTCTGACAAAGAAGCAGTTTTTACAGAGCCTTTAGCTGCCTCTCTTGAAATAGTTGAACAAATAAAAATTTCACCCTGTAATAATGTTGCTATACTGGGAGATGGAAAATTAGGTTTATTAATCTCTCAGGTAATAAAATTGCACTGCCCTGATATGATGCTGTATGGATTGAACAAAAAAAAACTTGATGTTGCTGAAAAACTCGGAATACCTGTTAGTATCTGGAATGGAAAAGAAAAAGAAAAATATGACATTGTTGTAGAATGTTCTGGTTCACCTGAAGGATTACACAATTCTTTAAACATTGTAAAACCCCGGGGTACAATTGTTCTAAAAAGCACCTATAATACAGAACCAAAAATTGATGTTTCAAAAATTGTAGTAAATGAGATTACAATAGTGGGCTCAAGATGTGGTAGATTTGAACCAGCTATAAGATTACTTGAATCAAAATTAATCAATGTAAATTCCATAATTGATAGAATTTTCGACCTTGGAGAAGGTGTAAACGCTTTCAGATATATAAATGATCAATCTCCATTGAAAATACTACTTAAAGTAAATGAAACTTAATAATTATTAAATTGAAATTTATCAAAAAATACTTTATATTTAATCAATATCGGAAATCTCAGGAGAAAAAATGTTAAAACCAAGAAAAAGAATTACTAAAAAGAAACTAAAAGAAGACAAACTTGTAACCACTGCTTTTAAGATAAATGATTATTTAAGAAGAGAAGGAAAAAAAATTAGTTATATAGCTA
>QNDJ01000279.1 GCA_003644825.1 Candidatus Zhuqueibacterota bacterium
ATTTTACTGAAAGATTCTGGTTTTTAAAATAAAGTATTTGACAAATAAATCAAAAATGATTATTATTAATGATTAAATATGGAATTAATAAACATAAATAGAGTCAAGAAAGAACTGAAAGATTATTCTTTCGGTCAACAGATATACTATCTCAAATCCGTCAGTTCAACAAATGACTTTGGTAAAAAACTCCTGGAACTGGGAAAATATAAACCCGCTGTTATTATAAGTGAAAAGCAAACAAGAGGAAAAGGACGGATGGGAAGGAGCTGGAGCTCCAGATTTGGAAAAGGTATTTGGATGTCTGTAATTTTTCCTTTTATCGAACAGAAAAAAAATCCTTTTGTTATAAATTACATTTCTTCGCTGGCGGTTCAGATAACGCTAAAAAAAGAACTAGGGTTACAACCAGAAATAAAATGGCCCAATGACATACTTTTGCTCGATAAAAAAGTCTGCGGTATCTTATCGGAAACTGTGAAACTGGATAACAATATTAATCATATTGTTTCAGGAATCGGATTAAACGTAAATCAAAGGGCTTCAGATTTTCCTTCTGATTTCAGGAAAAATGCAATATCTCTAAAAATTGCTACAGGGAAAGAATTAGATAGAACGGAGCTAATTATATCGATAATTCGTAATATAAATAACTTCTACCTACAGGAAAGAAATTTAGGATGTGAATATCTCTTTTCTCAATGGTTAAAAGAGTGTTCAACAATAGGTAAAGAAGTCGAACTTTCAGTGAAAAATGGGAAAATCAAAGGAAAAGCTATATCGATAGATATAGATGGAACACTTAATATTAAAACTTACGACCATCAAATAATAAAGGTAATAACAGGGGATTTAAACTATATAATTGTATAAGGAGACTATTAAGATGAATGAAAGTGAAATTATTTACAGGTTTCAGAAGAATGCTACTGAAGAAGTTCGTGTTTCTCTTACAGAATATCTGGGACACAAACTTATTGATATTCGTGTATACTATCAGGGCGAAGATGATGAGTATCATCCAACAAAAAAGGGATTATCAATATCTGTTGAAAAATTTAATGAACTTAAAGAATCAATCAAAAGTATTGAAACAACTCTAAAAAAGAAAAAACTGCTGATAAAAGATAACAGATGAAACAGTTGTTAAAATACATACCTTCTATAGAAACCCTTGTTGAGTTTCCAGAAATATCCCGATATACCGGGAGATTCTCAAAAAGGTTTATTGTCTGGCTTGCAAGAAAAGAAGCAGACAAACTCAGAAAAGAAATCCTCGAAAATAAAATTCCTGCCAGCTCTAAAAAAGATGAAATTCATTCGATGATAAAGAAAAATTTGATAAGTAGATTAAAATCTTATGAAAAACCAAATTTATGCAGAGTAATTAATGGAACCGGTATTATACTACATACAAATCTGGGAAGAGCTATTTTAACAGAGGATGCAGTTAAAAATTTGACATCTATTTTATCGGGCTATACAAATCTTGAATTTGATTTAAAATCTGGTAAGAGAGGCAACAGACTCAACCTTGTCGAAAAAGAGCTATGTTTTCTTACCGGTGCTGAAGCTGTTCATATTGTTAATAATAATGCAGCAGGAGTATTTCTAAGCCTCAATACTCTTGCTTACAAAAAAGAAGTTATTGTTTCAAGAGGTCAACTTGTCGAAATTGGTGATTCTTTCAGGATGCCCGAAATTATGAAAAAAAGTGGCGTAAAGTTAGTAGAAATAGGAACAACTAATAGAACTAAACTATCTGATTATGAAAATGCTATAACCAGAAAAACAGGAGCAATTCTTATAGTTCATACAAGTAATTATAAGATTCTTGGTTTTACTGAAGAAACTTCTATAGATTCTCTTGTTAACCTTGCAAAATTATCAGGTTTACCCTTAATTTATGACCTTGGTGGAGGCGTATTATTTGATCTGCGTCAGTTTGGTCTTCCTTATGAGCCAATAGTTAAAGAAAGTCTGGATAAAGGTGTTGATATCGTTACCTTCAGTGGAGACAAGGTTTTTGGTGGTCCTCAATGTGGAATAATTGCAGGCAAAAAAGAATATATTAAAAAAATGAGGAAAAACCCCATTTCAAGAGCTATAAGATGTGATAAATTCATCCTTTCTGCCTTAGAGGGAACAATCAGAACATATCTCAAGGGCGATTCCGGTGTCAAATCCTTACCAACAATAAAGATGCTCCTTCAGGATATTGACAATCTGAAAAAAAAAGGTAAATATATAATTGATAACATAGATTCAAAAACAAAAAAGTATTTTAACGTTACTATGGACGAATGCTATGGAGAAATGGGTAGTGGTGCCATTCCTCTTGAAAAAATTAAAAGTATTGCAATAAAAGTATCATCAAATTCATTTCAAGCAGAAGACATTGCAAAATCTATGCGTAACAATATACCACCTATTATTGGATACATTAAAGACGATACATATCATATTGATTTAAGAACAATATTATCTGACGAACTGGATGAAATAATAAAAGCTTTGAATAATCTTATATCCAGCTTAGATGAAAACCAGACATAAAATCATAGGAACCGCAGGACATATAGACCACGGTAAAACAGAGCTTGTAAAAGCAATAACAGGAACTGATACCGATAGATTAAAAGAAGAGAAAGAAAGAGGGTTAACAATTGATTTAGGTTTTGCTTTTCTTTCCGACGATATTGCAATTATTGATGTCCCCGGTCATGAAAAATTTATAAAGAATATGGTTGCTGGTGTTGTTGGTATAGATATGGCTCTACTTGTTGTAGCTGCAGATGATGGAATTATGCCCCAGACAAGAGAACATTTTGATATATTGAGACTCCTTAACATACAAAAAGGTATTATAGCTATTACAAAAATTGACCTGGTAGAAAAAGATTGGATTGAACTGGTTGAAAGCGACATAAGAGAGCTTGTGAAAGGTAGTTTTCTTGAAAATGCACCTGTTTTTAAGGTTTCCTCTGTTACAGGAGAAGGAATTCATAGATTAAAAGAAAAGATTTTTGAGGAAATAAAAAAAATTAAAGAAAGAGATTACAACAGACCTTTCAGGATACCAATAGACAGGTCTTTCACGATTAGAGGATTTGGTACCGTTGTAACAGGAACAGTATTTTCAGGAAAAATAAGTAAAAATAGTAAAGTTGAGCTATTACCTCAGAAAAGGGAATTGCGGATAAGAGGAATTGAGACCCATGGGAAAAAAGTTTATACAGCTAAAGCAGGTGATAGAGCTGCTTTAAACATTGCAAATATTGAAAAAAATGAAATAACAAGAGGAGATGTTCTTGCGGAGCCGGGTTTCTTCATACCTGTCTATAAAATTGATTGCAAACTTTCCCTTTTAAAATCTGCACCTGTTCCTTTAAATAACAGAGCAAGAGTAAGAATCCATATTGGAACAAAAGAAGGTATGGGAAGAGTCTACTTCTTCGATCGAAATGAGCTTTATCCAGGGGAATCATCCTTTGCTCAATTGAGGTCTGAAGTTCCTTTTATTACAGCGAGAGAAGACAGGTTTATTATCAGGAGATATTCTCCACCGATTACAATCGGCGGTGGTGAAATATTAGACCCTTACCCTTTCAGAAAAGAAAAAAACGTAAATAAAACAATTGAATATCTTCGTATACTTGAAACTAAAAACTTAAACAAAATAATAAACATTGTTGTTAAAAAGAACAGATGGAAGGCTGTCCAGAAAAAAGATATCGCTACAAAGATTGGACTATCAATACAGGATATACACAAAACTCTTGAACATCTCAAAAAGGAAAATGTCATTGTA
>QNDJ01000280.1 GCA_003644825.1 Candidatus Zhuqueibacterota bacterium
CAATAATACACGGGTTTATTTTAACAGCAAATCCGGTTGGTTCAAGATTTTTATCAAAGAAATATAATATAAATTTATCCCCTGCCACAATAAGAAATGTAATGGCTGACCTCGAAGAAATGGGGTATATTGAACAGCCTTATACATCTGCTGGAAGAATTCCCACAAGTAAAGGATACAGATTTTATGTTAATTCACTTATGATGGTTGAAAAATTGACCAGCCAGGAAAAAAGAAGTATAAAAAAACACTTCGAATCGGTAAATAAGAATGTCGATGAGATTCTTGAAAAAACATCCCAGGTTCTTGGTAGAATAACCAAACAATTAGGTGTAGCGATTGGTCCTCGACTATCTGAAGGAATATTTGAAAGAATGGAACTTATCCAGATTTCCAGTAACCGGCTTATGGTTATAATTTCTATAAAGGCTGGAATCGCAAAAACTATGATGATGGAGATAAATTCTGAGATACCCAGGTCAGAACTTGAGGAAACTTCCAGAATAATTAACGAAAGACTTCAAGGTTTATCTATCAGCGAAATAAGAAAAACTTTTGCAAAAAGAATTTGTGATATCTCCGGAGGAAACAAAGAACTAATCAGGCTTTTTGTGGACTCCTCAGATAACCTGTTTGAATTCACCCAGAAGAATTTTCATTTAGGTGGAACAAAAAACATAATTGAACAACCAGAGTTTTCCAGTACCGAAAATATGAAAACGATTATTGAGCTTATTGAAGATAAAAATATTATAATTCATCTTCTTTCTAAGAATGAGGAATCTGATGGGATTAAGATTTCTATCGGGGAAGAAAACGAAATAAAGTCTGCAAAAGATTTTAGTGTTATTTCTTCAAATTATTATATAGGAAATATCAGAGGTACCCTCGGGGTTATTGGACCCACCAGGATGAGGTATTCAAAAATTGTTTCTCTTGTTGAGTATACAGCAAATTTGCTGAATAATATTCTTGAAGTTGAGTAATTACTATTATTTGAGGAGTATAATCTGATGGGTGAAATGAACTCAAAAAAGCAAGAAACTTCCAAAACTAAAAAGAGAAAAAGAACAAGTGTTACCGAAAAACTGAAAAAAGAAATAGAAAAATTAAAAACAGAAAATGCAGAAATTAAAGACCAGCTTCTAAGAAAAGTTGCAGAGTTTGAAAACTACAAAAAAAGAACAGAAAAAGAAAAAAGAGAATTAATTTTAAACGCCAATGAAGAATTAATCAAAAATATTTTACCCGTTATAGATGACCTGGAGAGGTCTTTAAAATCTAAAAATAACAATGATGATTCTTTTTATAAAGGTATTGAGTTGATTTATTCAAAATTAATGAAAATTCTGAGTGAACAAGGGCTTAAAAAGATTGAGGCTATTGGAACAAAATTCGATATCGAAAAACATGATGCTATTATGCAGATGGAAAGTAAAGATTATGACAGCGATTATGTCATAGATGAATATGAAAAAGGTTATGAACTAAACGGAAAAGTTATAAGACATTCTAAGGTGGTGGTAAGTAAGTAAAAATGAATAAAAAAGACTACTATGAAGTTCTTGGTGTAAGCCGGGATGCTACTGAGAGCGAGATTAAAAAGGCATACAGAAAACTTGCAATGAAATATCATCCGGACAGAAATCCCGGTGATAAAGAAGCCGAAGAGAAATTCAAAGAGGCCGCTGAAGCTTATGAGGTTCTCAGAGACCCTGAAAAACGGCAGAGGTATGACAGATTCGGGCACGAAGGAATTAAAGGAACTGGATTTCAGGGATTCAGTAACATCGAGGATATTTTTGATGCGTTTGGTGATTTTTTCAGTGATTTTGGCGGTTTTGGTGATTTTTTTGGAACATCAAGAAGAAGAACTACAAGAAGAAGAACATCAAACCGGGGTTCAGATTTACAGGTTAAGCTTGCACTAACACTGGAAGAAATTGCTTCTGGCACAGTTAAGAAAATCAAAGTAAGAAAACTCGTCAGATGTGGTATGTGTAATGGTAGTGGTGCAAGAGCAGGAAGTTCACTTACAACCTGTCCTGTTTGTGGTGGAACAGGCGAAATGAGACAGGTCTCGAGGTCTTTTTTTGGTCAAGTTGTAAACATTACTACCTGTTATAATTGTAACGGAGAAGGTTCGATTATCAAGGAGAAATGCCCTGAATGTAAAGGAGAAGGAAGAGTAAGAGTGGAAAAAACAATCTCCGTAACTATTCCTGCTGGTGTTGCAACAGGAAATTATATACCATTAAGAGGAGAAGGAAATGCAGGGTTAAGAAATGGACCAAATGGTGACCTTATAGTATATATTGAAGAAAAAGAGCACCCATACTTTGAGAGAAATGGTGATGACATAATTTATAATCTTATAATAAGTTTCAGTCAGGCTGCTTTGGGTGATGAAGTTGAAGTTCCCACTTTAACAGGAAAAGCAAAACTTCGAATCGAACCCGGAACTCAATCAGGTAAAATATTGAGAATGAGAGGAAAAGGTATTTCTCATCTTCACAGTCACGGCTACGGAGACCAGCTTGTAAGAATATCAGTATGGACACCCATTGATTTGACCCCAAGAGAAAAAGAACTTTTTCGAGAACTTGCTAAATCCAAGAATTCATTACCTCCAAAAAAAAATGAAAATTTCTTTAGAAAAGTAAAAAACGCTTTCATATAATATGTTTTCTAACCGTGAAAAGCTCTTTATATTTGCTCTTACCATTTCACTTCTTATCGCAGTATTTTTAAATATTGTTAAAAATGCTCAGGTAAAAAACAACATTAATAAAGTTGAATCGATTACCACATATATAGATAAACAATTTGATTCAATTTCTGCAAGAATCCTGAACATTCCTGACTCAGAACTTAAACAACTTATTAATCCTGAATACGATATAAACCTTATCACAAGAGATGAACTTGAAAGTATTCCAGGAATCGGACCTGTTCTTGCAAAAAGAATTATTGATTATAGAAATAAAACAGGAAAAATCTCAAACCTTGAAGAACTTGTTAATATCAAAGGTATTGGAAAGAAAAAGCTTGTTAAAATTCAGAAATTTCTCTACGTTAAAAAATAACTTTATATGCTATAAATTAATTTCTTGACTAAGAAATTATAGATTAATATATTGTTTTGAAAAATGAAAAAGAGTTTATTTGTATATTTAATATTCTTTCTATTTCTTCTAATAGTATTTTGTGGGGGGAAAAAACCTTCTATCAAAATGCTTCTCATTGATTACAACTTGAGTCCGCCTATTGTTCACGACAACCTCGGTTACTTTTTTAATGAGAATGGTATTTCAGTTTCTTACAGGCCTTATTATCCCAATTTAACTGTTGATGATTTTTCCCGGTATAATATAATTGCCCTGTTTGCAGGAAAAACACCTTATATTCCAGGTTCTCAACTATCATTGAGTTCAATACCTTATTTAAAAAGCTTTGTAAAAAATGGCGGATTTTTGATTCTTGGTTCGGAAGTATCAGGTGCCAGGGGTTTTGGAGACCACGATAGATATCTTTTTAATATTCTTTTGAAGGAAATGAACATCCAGATAGAAATAACAAACAATAGAGTGGCAGACATAAAGAACGGTTACCCCTCAAGTATATATTATCGCCCCTATTATAAGATAAATAAAAAGAACATAATAATAGCAGACAATCTACCTGAAAAAATTATACTTGACCGTTCACCAGCTCTTGCTGTTGGAACTGGAGTTGAAATAATTGCTTCTACTTATCCTACCGCAATACAGGTTTTTGACTGGAAGTGGCCACTTCACACTGGAAATGAAA
>QNDJ01000281.1 GCA_003644825.1 Candidatus Zhuqueibacterota bacterium
AAGAAAAAGAGGCTAAAGAAAAAAAACTTGTAAAAACTGGAATTAAGATAATTCCTGATAAAGCAAAAATAATAACATATAGCTCAAGTGGAAGTGTTACTTCAACATTGATTGAGGCAATAAGAATAGGAAAAAAAATTTCGGTGATAATTTCTGAAGCAAGACCAATGTTTGAAGGTAAAAAGCTTGCTATTTATCTATCAGAGTATTCTGTTCCTGTTAAACTGGTTATTGATGCTGCACTTCCATTTTATTTTAGAAGTGCTGATATGGTATTGGTTGGTGCCGACTGGATTGCTGAAGAATATTTCATAAATAAGATTGGTACAGGTTCTATGGCAAAGATTTCTTCACTGGAGGGGATACCCTTTTATGTTATTGCAACTACAGATAAGATTCTTTCAGATTTATATAGAATGGATATAAAGGATTTTCATTCACCATCAGAAATTATGGAAGAAAAATTTGATGGTATTGAAGTTGAGAACCTATATTTTGAGGAAATTTCGTCTCAACTGGTAAGTAGTTTTATAACGGATGAAGGTATTTTAGGGAGTGATAAAATAAAAAGGATTATTTCTGCAACCCGGATAAATCCTGAGCTTGTTAGGAGATTACAAATTATATAGAACATTATGCTGGAAAATTCGTAGTAAAGATACAGAGAATTTTCAGTTTTATATAAGCTGATTTCTCTAAAACCTGGAGGAAGGTATGAATGGATTTGAAGTTAAAAGAAAAGATTTAGGCGATGTTAGCTGTCTTTACATCAAAGGATTTCTTGATGCACACACTGCTCCTGTATTTGAAGAGGAACTACAAAAGTTAGTGGATGAAAAAAGGTTTAAGATTGTTGTAAACTTTAAAGACCTGTGTTATATAAGCAGTGCCGGACTTGGAGTGTTTATGGGATTTATAGAGGATATAAGAGAGAATAAGGGTGATATAAAACTAACAAATATGACTCCTAAAGTTTTTAAGGTTTTTGACCTTTTAGGTTTTCCGAGTCTATATGAAATTTATGATAACGAAGAGGAAGCAATTAAAAAATATAATTTGGCTGAGTGAACTAAATTGGGATGATTACATTGAGAAAAAAAAGAGAAACATTTCAGTTAAAGGTTCCAAGTGAAACCAAAAACCTTGAAATAATCAGGAGTTTTATTTATAGAACAGCAATAAAAGCCGGTTTTGATAGTGAGTGTGCCAGCAGGATTGAACTTTCTGTAGATGAAGCTTGCTCAAATGTTATTAAACATGCTTATCAGATGAAAACAGATAATTTCATTGAAATAAATATTAGTATAGATAAAGAAAAGTTTGTTGTTACTATTATAGACCAGGGAAAAGGTTTTAACCCGGAGAAGATCGAGCTTCCTGATATGATGGAATATTTAGCAGAATTAAGAGTTGGTGGCCTTGGTATTTATTTGATGAAAACATTGATGGATGAAGTAGAATATGATATTATCCCTGGTAAAAAAAATATAGTCAGAATGGTTAAATATTTTTATGCACTGGAGGAGTAATATAATTTGAAACGTTATTCTAAAAAATATAAACTGAAAGTTTCAAGTGATTCCAGTAATTTAGAGTTAATAAGGAAGTTTGTCTTTGATGTTGCAACGAAATCAGGATTTTCCATAGAGGATGCTAATAAAATTGAACTTGCTGTTGATGAAGCCTGTTCTAATGTTGTAAAACATGCTTACAGGGGTGAGGAAAAAGAAACTATTGAAATTGATGTTAATGTTCAGGAAGATAGAATTATAGTAAAAGTGAAAGATAAAGGTAAAGGTTTTAATCCGCAATCCATTCAGCCTCCTGATATGGTGGAATATCTGAAACAGTATAAAATGGGAGGGCTTGGTATTCATATTATTAAATCTTTGATGGACGAGATAGACTTTAAGATAAAACCAGGAATAAAAAATGAGGTTATTATGGTAAAATTTTTTCAACCCAGGAGTGAGAAAAGTGGAAAAAGAAAGACAACAAAATGAAGAAATAGATGAGAGATTGCTTGAATTAACGAGCCTTATTGAAATAAGTAAAACTCTAAATTCAACGCTAAATCTTAAGTCTATACTTGATAATGTCTTAAGAACGCCGATGGGGCGTATGATGATAAATAAAGGTATTATTCTACTTGAAAAAGGAGAAAGAGAATTTAGTGTTGAAACAGTTAAAGGTATGCCGAGAGAGCTTCTGGGGAAGAGAATTACAATTATTGAACATCCGGATATTCCTTTTCTGGTTGATGAACTTCAGGAAGAGAAATATGAATGGATAGATTTTTTTAAGAGGTTTGGAATAAAACTGCTTCTTCCTATAATGTCAAAAAATAAAACCCTTGGATTCATTGGTTTTGGCGATAAAATTATTGGTGGAAAATATAAAGAAAGAGAAATGGAATTTTTATTATCCATTTCAAACCTGGCTGCAACTTCTATTGAAAATGGTATAATTTTTGAAGAATTAAGGGAAGTTAATAAGAAATTAGACCACTCAATTCAGGAACTTAATACCCTTTTTGATATAGGTAAGGAACTTAATTCGACACTTGATTCAGGTAAAATTGTTAAACTTCTGGGTTATGCTCTTATGGGGCAGATGATGGTAAATAAGTTTGCTCTATTTTTTGAGAATGATGGAACTATGGAATTAAATTATGTTAAAGGAATAAAAGAATTAAGATTTTCAACATCAAAAAAAAATGATAGAGAGTTTTTGAAGGATTTATGTTCAATTGATAAACCATACATTGTGAAAGAAGACTCGGAATTGTTGAAGGATGTTTATTTTCGTAAATATGGATTTATTGCGATAATACCTATGAGGATTCAGGATAAAACAAAAGGGATTATATGCCTTGGTAAGCGAGTGGATGGAAAAAACTATACAGATGATAATCTTGAATTTTTATCTACGCTCGGGAATCAAGCGATGATAGCTCTTGAGAATGCAAGGCTTTTTGAAGAAACTCTTGAAAAACAGCGACTTGAAGAAGAACTTGCTGTTGCAAAACAGATTCAGGAACAGTTATTACCCAAGGAATTTCCTGATTTTCCAGGTTTTGATATTTTTGCTGTAAATATTTCCAGTAAACAGGTTGGAGGAGATTATTTTGATATAATTAGATTGGATAAGAACAGGCTTGCGATTGCTATTGCAGATGTTTCAGGTAAGAGTGTTCCGGCTGCTCTTTTGATGTCCAATCTTCAGGCAAGTTTAAGGGCTCTTGCAAGAGCAGAAATTTCCATATCTGATATGATTTCAAGGATAAACAATATGATTTTTGAAAACACTTCACCTGATAAATTTATTACCTTTTTTTATGGAGTTATCGATGGCACAACTAGGAAAATGAAATATTGTAATGCTGGTCATAATCCTCCATTCCTGGTAAGAAAAGATGATTCTCATTTATTGCTGGATAAGGGTGGTTTAATTCTGGGTATAATGGAAAATTTATCCTATGAAGAAGAAGAAGTCCGATTATTTCAAGGGGATGTGATGCTTTTATACACAGATGGTGTCTCCGAAGCAATGAATGTTAATGATGAAGAATTCGGAGAACAAAGAATAGAAGAAATTCTGAAAAAAAACAGGAATCTTTCTTCAGATAAATTAATATCTAAAATAATAAGTGCTGTTAAAGAACATTGTAAAAATGTTCCTCAAAGTGATGATATAACGATGATAGCTATAAAGGTAATTTAAATATGAATGACAATTTTTCAATTAAAGGAGGTTCGAAAATTAGAAGTTTAATGGAAAAATTAGAGGTCGAAGATAATATTTATAGG
>QNDJ01000282.1 GCA_003644825.1 Candidatus Zhuqueibacterota bacterium
ATCTTTAATATTATCGAGTTGTTGGTAGTAAATAGAAAAATCTTTTAAATTCGATGAAAGCTCGGAAACAGACATAATTGCCTTTTTTTCATTTTCAATTCCACATTCTATAGTAATTTTTCCATCATAGAAAGATTTAGAAATTTCTGAAGTATCAGCTGAAATAATCAAATTACATGCTTTTTCAAACTGTCTTGCTATAGATTTACCGCTATTTTTAATTGTTTCAAAGAGTATTTTTTCGGCCATGTTATCATCTGCATAAGCAATGGTTATTGCCAGAGCCGAAGAAAAGAAGATTGCTCTTGAAAGTTGAGTAGCATCAACTTTATCAGGAGTATCTTCACTCGAATGATAAAAATTGTCAGGCCAGTTGCCAAACATAATTGCAGGAACCTTTATTGTAGCATCCAAAAATATGTCGTGGTCGCTACCAAATGAGTAAGGGGTGATAACAGCATTCCAGGTGTTCCTGCTTCCACCAAAAGAATGAATTGTAAAAGGGCTGTTTTGATACTTCATTTGATTATTTTTATATACAACATCATATATATTTTCAATTAATGCATTAAGATAGGATGGACAGGAATCTGGAGAACGGGTTATATTTACTCTTGAATTGGTTATTTTCTGGTTTTCACCGACCATATCAAGGTTTATTACAGCAAGTCTTTTCACGGGGTCATCTATATGTTTTGCTAGCCACGCTATGGTGCCGGAATATTCTGCGACCCAGAGAAATCTTATTGTTCTTCTTGGTTTTTCTATAATACCATCATTTATCATAGAAAGAATAGTATTTGCAACTTCAAGATTTGCAGCACTACCACTTGCGTTATCATTTGCCCCTGGTTTTCCATGACATAAATGAGAAATTAAAATTATTTCCTGGTCAGGGAAAACAGTTCCTTTTATAATTCCTGAAACAACTTCATTGTCCAGTGGTTTATATACAGCTTCAACTTTAGCATGAACTTTTATTTTTTCTCCTTTAATAAGCCTTTCTTTCAAAATATTTCCAGTATCATAGTCAATACCAAATCCAAACCCCTTTACATCTTCTGGAATGCTACAATATCCAACTTGATGGATAAAGCTCCAGGGTTTTCGGTTTTCATCCCAGTAGGGTATTGTATTAAACGATATTATCCCGAGAGCACCTTTGCCATTAATTAAAACCATTGCGGATGATGCGAGTTCTCCCGCTGTTAAAACAATTTTTCCTTTTACATCTTCACTTTTGTAGGTATTAACATTAAGTGGGTTTTCTATATATACGAGTTCAGCAGTTACATCTGCAGGTTTACTATTAATGGCTAAATTACAGGGCTGAGCTTTAAAGCTTGCCAGAAGTCTGTATTCAGGTGAAACTATTCTTAATTCACCATCAATTGGTTGCCAGGTTTCAGAAGTTTTCCAGGTTAAGTATTTTGCTTTTCCATCCCAGGGAAATTTTTCTATGTTTACTTCTTCAAGACCATATTCTTTTGCTTTGTTTGCAATATATTCTGCTGCTTTGTAGTAACCTTCTGTCATAGGTTTTCTGTCGAATCTTGTAAGGTATTCAATATGGTCTTTAGCAATGTCTCCATAACAATAAGCTGGAAGTTTTTCTGCAATGGATTTATCAAGGACAAGTTGAAATGAATAAGCAGAAAAAGAAAAGAAAAATAAAAATACAAAAATTACTGATATTTTAATCTTTTTCATAAACAACCTCCTAAAATTTTTTTTAAATATAGTCTTTAGACTATAGAAAATCAAGATGTTTCTTCGAATATTAAATAGTTTGCTTGAAATAGATATTTAGTTTTATTATATTTTTAACACCCTTTTTCCTTTTACACACATTGTAATTAATTAAATAATAATAAAATATAAAGAGGCGCATATATGGAATTATCAAGACGAGATTTCATTAAAGTTGGGGGTATTACTATTGCCACATCAGATGTTATTGTAAAGAATATTTTTGAAAAAGGCAGGGAGAATGAAAAAATGCAAGAATTAAAAAATATGGTTAAAGATGTAAAACCCTTAGAGCTTGAAGATTATTTATCCCGAATTGAAAAAGCAAAGTCCTTGATGGCAAAGTTCAAAATCGATTGTCTATTTCTTACAGGTGGAACAAATTTAATCTATTTTACGAATGTTAACTGGTGGAGAAGTGAAAGAGTTTTTGGAGTTCTACTATTTAAGAATTATGAACCTGTATGGATTTGTCCTTCTTTTGAACTGGAAAGAGCTAAAGAAAAGGTTCTTATCGGAAAAGATATAAGAACCTGGGAAGAACATGAAAACCCGTATAAATTGATTAAGAATACCCTGAAAGAAAAAGGACTTATATCTGGAAATATTGGGATAGAAGAGTCAGTCAGGTATTTTGTTGTTCATGAGCTTAAAAAAGAGATACCTTCAATAAATCTTATGGACGGTAGATTAATAACTCAGGGTTGTAGAGCAATAAAAAATAAGAAAGAAATTGCCTATATGGACCTTGCAAACAGGATAACAAAACTTGCATATCAGTATGGGTTTAACAGGTTAAAAGAGGGGATGTCTCCTGGTGACCTTTCAAGCATCATAGGTGAAGCTCACAGAAAAATGGGTGTAACAGGGGGTGGAAGTCCGAGTTTTGGAGAGAATTCTGCTTTTCCTCACGGCACAATTTATAAGCGCAATCTCAAGTCAGGTGATATTGTTCTTGTTGATGGTGGCTGTTCTGTTCAGGGCTACAGGTCTGATGTTACAAGAACAATCGTATTTGGAAAACCTTCCCGGAAACAGAAAAAAATCTGGGAAATCGTAAGAAAAGCACAAATTGCTGCTCTGAATAAAGTAAGACCTGGAATTCCCTGTGAAGAAATAGATAAAGCTGCAAGAAAAGTAATCGAAGATGCAGGTTTTGGACCTGATTATAAATATTTTACTCATAGATTGGGGCATGGAATCGGTATGGATGGGCATGAGTATCCTTATCTTGTGATGGGCAACAGGTTAAAACTTCAGCCCGGTATGACCTTTAGTGATGAACCAGGAATATATATATACGGTGAGTTTGGAGTTAGAATAGAGGATTGTTTTGTAGTTACCGAAGAAGGTGGAAGATTTCTGGGTGATATGGCAAGTACTGATATTGAAAAACCCTTTGGATAAACTGTAAGATATCTATTTAAATAATTTAATATATAAATTACTAAAAATGGAAATGATGGTTATTATAAAGTTTGATAACCTGTTAAGAATAACCTATCAATTATGGATAAAATAGATTGTTGTTCACTGGAAACTGTATTTAAAAAATAAGATTTGTTCAAAAAGCAATTCTTCTGTTATTAGATGGAGAATTAATGAAGCAATACCAGTGATATCAGAGTGATTACTTTGAAATTACGCTCTTCCTGTCATTGCGAGGAATACCGTGTATACGGGATGAGGAAGCAATTTTTATAAATCATAGAGTTGAAAGATTGCTTCGCCTGTATAGGCTCGCAATGACAAGCACTATGAAAAATATTATTTCACATTGAATTATCCGGGTTTCGCAATGACATATAATACTGTCATTGCGAGGAGCGAAGCGACGAAGCAATCTATAAGAAACAATAATGGATAAGCATTATTATGTATACATAATGACAAATAAAAACAATACTGTTCTATACACTGGTGTAACAAATAATTTAAAAAGAAGAGTATATGAAAATAAAGTTAAATTAATCTCAGGTTTTACAAAAAGGTATAACATAAATAAATTAGTATATTATGAGGTATTTAATGATATAGAATATGCAATTTTAAGG
>QNDJ01000283.1 GCA_003644825.1 Candidatus Zhuqueibacterota bacterium
ATGTATTTGAAAAAAATTATCAGAACTCATACCTTCCTTTTCTTGAAATTATAAGTGAATTTCCTGATATTCCCTTTTCTCTTCACTATAGCGGTTCTTTACTGGAATGGATTGAGAAAAATCACCCTGAATTCTTTGACATATTGAAAAAAGTAATCAAAAATGGAAATATTGAAATATTTGGTGGTGCATTTTACGAACCGATTTTATCTATGCTACCAGACAGAGACTCAATCGGACAAATAAAACTTATGCAAAAATATATTAAAAAAACATTCAATCAAAAACCTCTTGGTTTCTGGTTAACTGAACGAGTATGGGAACAGACAATTGTTAAAATACTTGCAGATTGTGGAGTAAAATATACTATAGTAGATGACTATCATCTTAAAAACGCTGGCATTTTTGGAGAAAAATTGTATGGATCATACGTAACTGAAGACCAGGGTAGAACAATTTCCGTATTTCCTTCCGATGAAGACTTAAGATATATGATACCATTTGCCCCCCCGGATGTTGTAGTTCAGTATCTTATTGACAGAGGAACAGATGATGGAACAAGACTTCTCGTTTATGGAGATGATGGAGAAAAGTTCGGAGGATGGCCCGGAACAAAAGAACATGTATACAAAAATAAATGGTTATTTAATTTTCTGACACTTCTCAGAAAAAATAAGGATTCCATAAATATTCTTACTATTAAGGATGCTTTCAATACAATAAAACCTCTCGCAAAAATATATATACCTACAAGTTCATATAGAGAAATGATGGAATGGTCTCTTCCCTACGAAACCGGGGTAATCTATGAAAGAGCTTACCACAGATTAAAAAATCAGGTTAACTGGGATGAAAATAAATTGTTCTTCAAAGGAGGTTACTGGAGAAACTTTAAATATAAATATCCCGAAGCAAACAGGCTTTATGCTAAAATGGTAGAAGTAAGTAACAAAATAAATATACTAAAAAAGAACAATCCTGATTATAAACAGGCTTTAATATCCCTCTATAAAGGACAATGCAACTGTCCATACTGGCATGGAGTTTTTGGTGGGTTATATTTAAATCACTTAAGATTTGCTACTTATAAAAATCTTATCGAAGCTGAAAAAATAATATCAAGTGGAAATAATCAGAACAATATCATCGTTGAAGAAAAAGATTTCGATGCTGATGGATATAATGAAATTTCTGTTGAAAACGGGCTTATAAAAATTTACATAAAACCTGATCAGGGTGGAAATATCTATGAAATCGACCTGATAGAAAAAGGTTTCAATGTTATTGATACAATGTCAAGGAGACCTGAAGTTTATCATAGTGATCTCTACAAAGAAGTTATACCTAAAAATCAGGTCGAGGCTATAAGCATCCATAACCTATCCAAAGTTAAAGATAAAGAGCTATATAAATACCTTGTTTATGACTGGTACGATAGAAACTACCTTATAGACCATTTCTTTCCTGATAATATAAATGTTCATAACCTTGAAATGAACAACTACAGAGATTTAGGTGATTTCACACTGGGAAAATATAATCCTGAAATACAAAACAAAAAAAAATCAGTTGAAATTATCCTTTCCCGAACAGGATACCTGTATTTTAATGGAGTAAAAAACAAGATTAACATAAAAAAGACCATTATATTAGAAAAATATTCTTCTACAATTAAAATAATTTATGAGCTAAAAAACTATTCAGACGAAAAAATAGAAACCATATTTGGTGTAGAATTTAATTATTCAATGCTGGCAGGAAATTCAGGCGATAGATATTATTATTTCCAGGAGAAGGAGAATAAAGGCGGAATTTTAGGAAATCCTTTTACAAAAAGGAATTTAAATTCTGTTGGCATAATAGATGAATGGCAAAATCTGGATATTAATCTTCAATTTAAAAAACCTGCTCTTGTATACGGTGTGCCAGTAAAAACTATTTCACAATCCGAAACCCAGTATGAAAAGGTTTATCAGAGTTCAGCAATTATTCCATGCTGGAAAATTTCACTCGATAAAAATGAAAAATGGAATTTAGAGATTATCCAAAGTTTTAAAAATAATCAAAAATAAAAAATATGGAATTTCTAAACAGGTTTTTTCATATCAAAGAATCGGGTTCAAATTTAAAAACAGAAACTCTCGGGGGACTTACAACTTTCTTTACGCTATCCTACATTTTTTTTGTTCAGCCAGTAATTCTTTCTTCCTGTGGGATGGATATTGGCTCTGTAATGGTAGCAACCTGCCTTTCGAGTGCTCTTGCAAGTTTTATGATGGGGATTTATGCAAATTACCCTATAGCTTTAGCACCGGCAATGGGTCATAATTTCTTTTTTGCGATTACAGTATGTGGCACAGCTGCAATGGGCGGGCTCGGTTACTCCTGGCAAACTGCGCTCGGAGCTGTTTTCATAGCTGGTTCTATCTTCCTTATTCTTTCTTTCTGGGGTTTAAGAGAAAGGGTTATGAACGCACTGCCGGATTCCTTAAAAAATGGCATTGCAGTTGGAATCGGTTTATTAATAACTATGCTTGGTCTTCAATGGTCCGGAATTGTTGTAGATAAGCCCGGAATACTAGTTGGCCTTGGAAATCTGAAATCAACACCTGTGTTAGTTTCATTGTTTGGAATAATTTTTACTGCTGTTCTGCTGAGCTGGAAGGTACGGGGTGCTATTTTAATCGGTATTATCGTAACATCCATTATCGGGATACCATTTAATATCTTTACTTATAATGGGATTTTAGGTTCTCCGCCATCAATTAAACCTACTTTTTTTAAACTTGATATATTGCATGTCTTCTCAAACCCTGATTTCCTGACTGTAATATTTCTTTTCCTGTTTCTTGATATGTTTGATACTATTGGAACCCTTGTTGGTTTGAGCCAGCAAGCAGGACTGATGAAAAATGGAAAATTACCAGGGGCACGAAAAGCCCTGTTTTCAGATGCTTTTGGAACGGTCTCCGGTGCATTATTAGGAACATCAACTGTTACAAGCTACATTGAGAGTTCCGCCGGAATCACTGAAGGCGCAAAGACTGGATTCGCAAATATAGTTACAGGCATAATGATGTTGCTTACTCTTTTCTTATATCCATTTATTGAAATGATTGGTGGTGGTTATGAAATCTCAGAAGGGGTTAAGCTATACCCTTCAATTGCACCTACTCTTATAATAGTAGGTAGTTTTATGGCAAAAAATATTGTTAATATCAACTGGAACGATACTACTGAAGCTATTCCAGCATTTCTTTCTATTATTATAATGCCAATGACCCTTGTTATTACCGAAGGAATATCCTTTGGAATTATTTCTTATGCCGTTTTAAAATTTTTATCGGGGAGAGCCAGGGAAGTTCATCCAATTATGTATATCCTTGCTGTTTTGTTTATTTTAAAGTATATATTTATTTCTTCATAACTAATTTAGTAAAAACATTGTTAGCTTTTATTATACTATATTGCTCTTATCGGAGCTCAATATATTTTTAATCTTCATTCTACAAACATATCGCTCCTACGGAGCTCTTGTTTAAAACTTTAGTTGTCATTGCGAGGGCATACGCCCCCGTTTAAATACCATTAAGGGGAATTCTGATAATTAGGGATGACGAAGCGCAATCTTCCGGTTATGTATAAACTATTCAAGAACTAGTAACCGTTTTGCCGATGTAATTGAATACAAACTGTAGGCTAGGCATCCCTGCCTGACCTGTTACATATCGCTCCTGACGGAGCTCTTGATTAAAATCATATCTGTCATTGCGAGTCCGTATGGACGA
>QNDJ01000284.1 GCA_003644825.1 Candidatus Zhuqueibacterota bacterium
GATCGTATGCGCCCGTAGCTCAGTTGGATAGAGCGCCGGGCTTCGAACCCGTAGGTCGCAGGTTCGAGTCCTGCCGGGCGCACTTTATTTTTAAGTGGGCCGTTAGCTCAACTGGTAGAGCAACTGACTCTTAATCAGTAGGTTCGGGGTTCGATTCCCTGTTGGCGCACATTATTATTCATTTAAACAGTATTTAATAAAGCCTGTTAATATTTTCAACAGGCTTTTTCGTTTTGTTATATTAAATACTGAAAATATCCAATCAACAGGAATTTTGCAAGAAACAACTAATTATCCAAATAGTTATGTCTCATAAGTAATCACTGTTTACCATAATATTAACAGATGAAATCCTTTAAGACAATTCTGGATGAATTAACAATGAGGTTATTAAAAAAGTTAAACTATCTACTTTTTTATTAAAAAAACAAAATTTTTTTATGTTTGCAGATTTATTTAACCACTATAAGGATTTTATTTTTAATATTATTGTATTATACACATTTATGCAAAATGCTTGAGTTATTACATTTTAAACATCCATTATACTAAAATGAGTTATTCAATTCTCACCTTTCTGTTAGTCAGAATATAGATTAATCCAACAAATATCATAATTGCACCCCACCACAGGTCAGGGTGCAAATATCCAACAACAGACTCATTAGGAACAGGAGCAAACAATCCATACACACCAGCCATAACAACCAAAATACCACAAAGTAATAACACCCAGCCAACAAAATACCATATTGGCCGCATTTTTTTTGTTTCGTTCATTTTTCATTACCCAGAAGTTTACCAGAAATACAAATTTATTGCAATGAAAATTATTAGAGTAATACTTGCCCAGAAACCCGGTTTCTGATAAAGATGAAGATACTCTTTTTCAATTTCAACTTTTTCAGTTAACCCTTTTACAAATCCTTTTAACTTTTCTTCAGATTTTTTTTCAGTAAACAAACTCACAATTATAGCAACACCTGCAGCAATTAACCACGCCCAGAAAGAACGCCAGAAATTTGCTGCCATAAAAGCCTTTTCACCTGCTCCTGAGGATACTGGTATTATATCACCGGTAGAAATCAGACCTAATTGCTGTGCAAGAAATAACCCAACCGAACTACTGGTACCGGTAAGCATTCCCCAGAATCCCCCTTTTGGTGTTATCCACTTTATAAACATACCCAGTAATATAACCGCAACAGAAGGCGCAAGAAACATAGAACTAATTGCCTGTAAATAATCAATGACTGTTGGCATACTTTTAGCAATATAAGCACCAACAACACTCAATAAAATTCCACTTACTGTTGCATATCTTCCTATATGCATCAATTTATTATGAGAAGCATTTTTATTAATTACAGAATGATATATATCATAGGTCCAGACTGTATTAAAAGCACTCATATTACCGGCCATACCAGCCATAAACATAGCAACAAGAGAAGTAACCCCGACACCAATAATGCCGGTAGGAAAATATCGTTTCATCAACAAGGGCATTACTGAATCATAATTTATATTACCATGTTCCACCAGTAAATTGAATCCACTTGATGGTTCTTTAAGTAAAGTTAGAGCAATCATTCCAGAACTGACAACAACTGCTCCAAGAAGCAATTTAAAATATGAACCAATTATCGGTGTCATTCTGGCAGAACGTAAATCTTTTGCAGAAAAAGCTCTTTGTATAATCAGAAAATCTGTTGTCCAGTATCCAAACGCAACACCAAACCCCAGTCCAAGCAAAAGACCTCCCCAGGTGACAAACATAGCATTATCTGATGGATTAACAGAAGTTGACCACAGAGTAGTATAGGCTTCAGAAAGTTTCTTACCAATTTCGGCAGGACCACCGATATCAACAAACCCTAAAATGGGAAGCAGTAAAATACTTGCCCATATTAAAAAAAACTGTATAATCTCTGTAAACATCGCTGACAATAAACCACTCAAAGTAACATAAATTGCTACAAATGTTGCTGCAAGCCAGATGCTAATGTGCCAGCTCCAGCCTAAAAAAGTATGTAATACAAGGGCAAGAAGATAAAGTGAAATCCCGGAAACTAAAATCATATTTACAACAAACATCAATGCATTCAAAACCCTTGTTGATTCATTAAATCGTTCCTTGAGGTAACCCGGAATTGATTTAATCTTACTGTGATAATAAAAAGGCATCATAAAAACACCAAGAAAAAGCATAGCTGGAATAGCACCTATCAAATAAAAATGGGCTGCATACATTCCATACTTTACACTCTGACCGGCATAGCCAATTACCTCCATTGCACCCATATTTGCTGACATAAAAGCAATGCCACAAACCCACATACTATTTCGTCTTCCTGCAAGAAAAAAATCTTCGTGTGTGCGTGTAAATCTCTTCAAATAAAAACCCATCCAAACTATAAAGCAAATATAAACCAGTAATATACACCAGTCAAAAAATGATAATACTATTTTTTCCATAAATACCCTGAGAAATTTCTAAGTTAAATTTTCAAAATTAAACCAGAAATTATATTAGACTTAAAATATTACTCTCAAAGATTTTATTTCATTTTTTCCAACATCAAACTCAACTATATTTCCTGAAAAAATTATATCTTTGACAGGATTTTCCATAAGGTCTACTTCCATAACTTTTTGGGGTTCTTTAAAAAACTTTAATTTGCCTTTTGAACATTTTCCAGCACTTTCATACAATCGAATTATAAAACTATTATCATCTTCTCTTTTTTTAATAGTAGTCAAAATCAAATTCCCGGGCTCTAAACTGAAAAAAGAATATTCAAGAGGAAGATTCCCTTTACTTTTAGTAATAAATGAACTCAATAAAGGATAGTTTAACTCATACCCTTTCTGAACAGTATTTGCTTTTTTCCAGTCTCCTGAATGTGGATAAAGAGAATAAATAGCTGAACTTTTCCCTCTATCTGCCATAGGGTCTGGAGAAAGAGGCGACCTGAGAAGTGTTAATCTTATTACATTATCTTTTATATCATGACCATATTTACAATTGTTTAACAAACTTACCCCATAACTTTCATCTGAAAGATCTGCCCAGTAATGAGCTGATACTTCAAACCTTGCTTTTTCCCAGGGTGTATCCCTCTTTGTTGACCTTTCAATATGTCCGAAAGGTATTTCATAGGTTGCTTTATTACTATATACATTGACAGGAAATGCTACTTTCAATAAAATGTGTTCTTCCCACCAATCCATATTTATTTTACAATCAATTCTTTTTATGTTACTATAAAGAGTAATATCCTGAGTAAAGAAAGAAGAAGGAAAATCCTCAGTCGGAAATCTTCTTGCTTTAGAACCTCCTAAAAATTCTTTTTCTACTCTAATGACTGTTTTAATGGGTCCTTTGTTAATAAGTTTAATATTTTTAACTTTGTTTAACTCCCAATTTCGGCCTGTATACTGAATATTCCAGGCATCATAATGTTCCGGAATATCTTCAAGCAATTGTATAACATTAGCTTCTTCTCCCGGAGTAAGTACCTCTCTTTTATTCGTTTTATCATAAATTTCTTCAATATTTCCACTTTCTGGGTTAATTCTTACTCTATAGAATCTATTTTCAATTAAATAACCGGTATAATTTATGTCCGTCTTATATTGATGTTTTTTGCCAGCTAATTTTAAAAAATATGTCTTATATCCAACAGGTGGTATATTTCTGGCAAGAAATATCACTCTTCTTTTCTTTCCATACTTGAAAAATTCAATTTGAGATGGAATTTCA
>QNDJ01000285.1 GCA_003644825.1 Candidatus Zhuqueibacterota bacterium
TTGCACTATCTTATTTTTCATAATACATAATATAACACCACCCTTAGGACAGGCATCCCTGCCTGTCCTTATATGGTCACTCGGGTACAGATACCATAATTTTTATGGATAAATTTTTTTACCTAATAATTCTAATGTATCTTTTTCCATACCTTCATCTACTTTTATGTCAATATACTGACAGCCTGATTTTGTTTTTATCTTATACTTTAAAAACCTTTTCCTCTTATTAATAAATTCCAGATGAGGCTCATCATACACTTTACCTTTCTCCAAATGTCTAAAATAAAAAGCACCAATATTACCAGAAATCCTTGTTATCCTCTTCAGAATAAGTTTTATTGCATCATCTTTAATATCACTGATAAACTTTACAGAATCACCCCATAATGTGCTGTGAGATTTTTTTACAATCAATGGAACAAACCTTTTCTCTTTGTTAAAATATTTATTTGCCCTTTTAATAGCCTCACCGGCAGGCGATAATATATACTTTTCTTCAAAAATACCTTTTTGAAAAAGAGGTTCAAATTCAGAAGGTAATTTGTCAATTATTTTTCTTGCTTCTTCTTTAGTTTCTGAATTCAATATTTTTTCAACTTCTTCTATATGTTCATTCCATATATTAAAATCAAATCCCAATGGTAAAAACGGCATATCAATCATACCCTGAAAATCTTCATGAATATAAATAACTCTCACTTTAAATAGGATTCCTACAAGTGTAGCATAAGCAATTTCAGCTTTATAACCCCCTGTTGCATTTATCACCACTTTTTTATCATATTCTTCAATCAGGTCACATAATTCATTAATAAGATTTATTAATCCAACCTTTTGAAATTTATTAAATTCTTTAACAAGCCCTTTTATTCTGATAACTTTCCTGTACACGAACCCTTTTTTAAAGTAATAATCTTCCAGAAGATTAGAACATAATTCTCCTTCTTCAGAATCGGAACACAAAAAATATAAATAATCTTTATCTTTATCAAGGTCATTTAATTTTGAAAGAGCATTGGTTTCTGCTGATATTTCTTTTTCATCTCTCGTTCTCATAAAATCTCTTATGTTATCAAAGTTTACTTCCTTTTCAGGCACAAATCTTTTAAAATTATTTATAAGAGATGTCCCAACAGTGTTAATTACGGCTCTAAATCGCATATTAATCCTCCATTATCTTTATTTTTGATTTTTCAATTTTTACACCATACTTTTTAGCTCCATATTTACCTGTAGATGATATAATATAAGGTTCTTTATTATCTCCAAGACTCTTATTAATCTCCCTATTTATTTTAGAAAAATATTCCCTGAAACTACCCGGAAGATACTGGTCTTTTTTCTCAAATCGGTTTTTCAATTTCTCACAATATATAGAATCCGGTCTAAATATCTCTTCATAAAAAGAAAGAATTCTATCAAGATTACTATCTTCCATTATATCATTAATTGTAATAAAACAGCTATCACAATTTGAACAGACCTTTTTTTCTGGAAATTTGCAGTTTTCTAATTTCAAATTCACCAGAAAATAATAAATGGAAAATAAAAGTGGTGGTAAAGAAAATGAATTTTCACCAATTTCAACCTTTCGTTCACTTATCTTCAGATTAAGGTACAACACTGGCTTAATTAAATCCAGTTCGTTTTGAGAAAATCTCACCATATCTTCAAAATCTATTTCACTTTCACCAAAAATTGATGAAAGTTTATCCCTGAGCCTGATGAACGGTATTTCAGCAAGTTCAATTTTTGCATTCTGAGTATAAAGAACACTTCCATCTTTTGTTTTTAATTCTTTCGGATTCCTGGGAATGTAGTAAAACTCCGGATGAAGCTCAAACTCCTCACTGACAAGAACATGGGTCAAAATATCCTGAGGACGCCCGAAAAGTTGCATTGCATAAGCAAGGTAAACACTCATCGTTTTTCTGCCACCAGCAACAGATGCAATTATAGCTTTATCTTCATCTAAAGTTTTACGCTTTATTATCTGTAATATGAAATTTGCAAAAGATTTGCTATCTTCTGTTGTCCTTATATCCTTTATCATATTCCCATTTTTATCTCTCGCAACATAAATACAACTATCATCAAAAAGAATAGACTCAGGATTTATATCATACTCATTAAGAAACTGAAAGTATTTTCCTGTACTATTATCAAGCAGAGACTTTAAAATTGCTTTTCTTCCTTTAAGGGTAGTAATTACATATACCTCTGAAATATTTAATGGTGGTTTTCTTACCTGTGTAAAGTAATATAGTGTTTCCGTTATCACCTGTGGTGTTAAACCCGTAACAGCTATTAAAACATTCTGCATAACTGATAAATCCTTCTTTTAAGTTAAGGTAATTTTAATCCATCCCATAGGATATCTCTCTTCGCAAATATTTCTACTGTTTCCCCATCCTCTTCGTCCGGGTGGTCTTGGATTTCTATAATTATCCAGAGTAACGCTTTCAACACCTGAAAATCTTCCAAGCCTCAGAATAAAACTGTCACTGCTAATTTGCTCTTCCATCAGTTTTCTTGAGTTAGAGTCAATCATTGAGCTCCTATAAAATTTTTTATGTTCCATTTCAAGTTTATCTTTATAAAAAGAATTGCAAAAGTTCCGTATCATATCAATTGTAACTTCTTTTGAAACAGCTCTCTTACCCTTAGATTGCAAATTATTATCAATAATAATTTCTCCATTAAATTCTATTTCTCCTCCATACAGTTTTGATTTCAATACTTCATACATAAGTTGAATACTTCTGAAAGAAATTCTTCCATTTCTCTTATTTTTAGCCATATTTTTAACTTGTGTAATAATAGTTGAATCATCAGGCAACGCAATATCCCTTATTTTAACAGCTCTAAAAGGGTCTTTTTTTGCATCTGGTCTTCCCCGGTCAATGTTACCCAGTATTTTTCCCTCAATGTTACGTTCCCATTTCGGGTCTCTAAAAATATAATTTCTATCAATAGTTTTGCCTAATTCACTTATTACAGCAGTTCTTATAGAACCCTTAATTGAACTACCAGGAATAAATGGCAAAAAATTAAGTTTATTCCTTATGAATGGGGTAATTAAGAGCTGATTTTGAATATCATCAAACTTTCTCCTGTATAATTTCTCAACCGATTCTGAAACCTCACAGGAAAAAACTGAATGTCTGTCAATATCTATCCTGTTAGAAATGAATTTTCTCAAATTGTTTATATTTCCTGAATCAACAATGTTATAAAATTTATTCCTGTCTTCTTCAGAAAAATCAGTTATTACTTTTTCAAGAGAAATCCTGTAAAAATAACCATTGTTAATTATATAATCAAAAGGTTCTATTTCCTCACCACTCCCAATATTCACAGGTGATAAAGTTCTTCCAATAAATTTATATACCTTCATTTTTACCTCTCTTAAAATATAATGGAAAAGCTAAACCATAATGAACTATTTTACCATTCTTATGAATATCCTTCAGCAAACAACCAAAGAATTCCGGGTAATTATTCCTTACTTCAAAAAAGGAACCAGCAGAAAACATAATAATCGGCTTTTTAAAAGGTATCAACTGATGTTCATCTTCTATTGCAGATTTTGCGTAGTCTCCACCCAGCTTTCCATATTTAGTAATAATGTTATAACAACCTTCTACAGGGTCTCTTCCCGAAGGAACAAAATTCGATAAACTCATAAAAGTATCCGGCTCATCAGCTATTTTAAAACTGTACTCATTTAATTCCATAATTTTAAA
>QNDJ01000286.1 GCA_003644825.1 Candidatus Zhuqueibacterota bacterium
ATAATTATTCTTACACCTTATTATCAAAGGCTGTTTATGCCCCAGAAGCCTGAGATAACCAGAAAGAGGGTTTATTCTGATACTACTATCACATTAATTGATTCTTCTGCTTTGAAAAAAAGACCGATTGCAACAAAAAAAGCATCGGAAAATATTAAAAAGGAAGAACCTTTATCAGGATTCAATTTTGATAATCTCAGAAAAATTCCAGAAGAAGAGGTTATAATCGAAACCCCTCTTTATAAAGGTGTTATTTCCACTAAAGGTGCTACTATAAAAAAGTGGATTATAAAATCGTATTTAAAAAGCGATAATTCCCCGGTTAATTTAATTGATAATAACAGAAGAGGAAATTTGAGCATTGCTTTTCTTACTGTGGATGATAAGATTCTTAATTTTTCAGATTTTGGGTTTTTACCTGTTAATCTTGAAAAAAATGATAAGGGTTATTATATCAATGTAGATAAAGAAGAGAAAAAGATTACATTTGTGTTGAACATTGATAAAGAGAAAAAGGTTGAGAAAGAGTTTATATTTTACCCTGATAGATATGATTTTGATTTAAAGTTGAAACTGGTTAATTTGTCAGATTTTTTTGGAGCAAGAAGTTACTATGTAATCTGGGGTTCAGGACTATCATTTACTGAAAAGAACCCTTTATACGAGATAAGGTATTCTAAAGCTTATGCATTAATGGGAACAGAAATTGAGAAAATGGATGCTGGTAAAAACACGGTGGAGAAATCAAAAGCTTTGTCTGGTGATACAAGATGGGTTGCAGTAAGGAATAAATATTTTACTATGGCGATTATTCCGAGAGAAAAATATGGTAGAGGTGCTGTTTTAAAAGGTGTTCTGAGAAAAGAAACTGCTGTTCCTCAAAGAAAAGAATATCAGGTTAGCCTGGAGATGGGATATAATATGGAACCTGTTCATACAGACCAATTTACTGTTTATTTGGGTCCATTGAGCTATAAATTGATTAAAGGATTCTCTGTAAAACTCGAAAAAATAATGGACTTCGGATGGAAATATCTAAGACCATTAAGTAAATTAATATATCATTCTCTTGTTTTAATGTATAAAGTGATACCAAACTATGGTTTTGTAATAATAGTATTTGCAATTCTTCTTAATATAATTTTATATCCATTAACAATGAAAAGTTATAAATCTATGAAGGAGATGCAGGTTCTTCAACCAAAACTTATGGAACTAAAAGAAAAATATAAAGGAGACCCTCAGAGATTAAATAAAGAAACTATGAAACTTTATAAGGAATATGGTGTAAATCCAATGGGAAGCTGTTTACCACTATTACTTCAGATGCCGGTATTTTTTGCTCTTTATCCTGTTTTCAGGTCAACGATTGAATTCAGAGGTGCTAAATTTATATGGTGGATTAAAGATTTATCGAGTCCTGATACTGTAGCTAAACTTCCATTCAGTTTACCTATGTATGGAAATGAAGTAAATGTTTTACCTATTATATGGGTTGTTACTATGTTTATATCTCAGAAAATGACAATGAAAGACCCAAAACAAAAATTTATGGTTTATTTTATGCCAATAATGATGCTATTGTTTTTTAATAGATTATCTTCTGGTCTTGTTCTTTACTGGACGATTTTTAACTTATTGTCTGTTTTACAACGATACATAACTAAATCTGGTTGAGGGCACAAGATTTGTACAGTAACACATTTATAGTAAAACAGTAATTAAAAAAAAATATTTAATGGAATCTGTAATCAAAAGTGAAGGAAATTTAAGTTTCCTTTTATTTTTTTATGGAAATAAAAGAATCTGATACTATTGCAGCTATTTCGACTCCAGCGGGGACTTCCGGGATAGGAGTTATAAGAATAAGTGGAAAAAATGCTTTTTCAATTGCTGACAGGATATTCAGGGGTAAAGTCAAGCCTTCCCTTGCAAAGACATTCACGGCTCATTTTGGTTATTTTATAGACCCTGCTACGGGAGAAAAAATTGATGAAGTTATATGCCTTGTGATGAGAGCACCTAAAACCTACACCTGTGAAGATATGGTTGAAATCAGTGCTCATGGTGGTGTTCTTCTTTTAAGGTATTTGCTGGAGAAAATTTTTTTATGCGGAGCGAGACCCGCAGAACCGGGTGAATTTACAAAAAGAGCTTTCCTCAACGGTAGAATAGATTTAACTCAGGCAGAAGCAATCTATGACCTGATTAATGCAAGAACAAAATCAGGGCTAAAAAATGCTTTTTTTCAACTCCAGGGAGGTATTAATAGAAAAGTCAGGAAAATTAAAGAAAAGCTTATGGAAAATTACTCCTTACTGGAAGCTGAAATTGATTTTCCAGAGGAGGGTATCACTTATTATAAAAAAGATGATATGTTGAAATCTCTCAACACTATTAAAAAAAAGATTATAAAAATAATCGATTCTTTTGAAGAGGGGAAAGTTATAAAAGAAGGAATAAAAATTGCCATCTGTGGAAAACCAAATGTTGGAAAATCGTCTCTTCTTAATAGATTGATTCAGAAAGATAAAGCAATTGTGAGTGAAGAACCAGGAACAACAAGAGACCTTATTGAAGCTGAAATGATGCTGGGTGGAATTCTGTTTCAACTTGTTGATACTGCCGGTATAAGAAAAGCTAAAAATAAAATTGAAAAAGAGGGAATTAGAAGAACTGAAAAAACTATAAAAGAATCAGATTTTGTTATTCTTGTTATAGACTATGATGATATAAAAAAAGGAAATCTTACGGAGCTTGTTAAATATATAAGCAATAATATGAGAAAGATTTCTTCGAGAAAAAGTAAAGAAAGTAGGATTTTTATTGTGCTTAATAAAATCGATTTAATGAATGACGGAGATAAGAAGTCTATTCAAGATAATAGTCTGGTTAAAATTTCTGCTAAAACAGGAGCAGGTGTAAATCTTCTTAAAAAAAGGTTCATTGAAAAAATAGGTTCTTTTGAAAATCTATATAATGGAGAGGTGTATCTCAGTAATTTAAGGCAAAAAACTTTACTGGAAAAATCTGCTAATTCAATTACACAAGCAGAAAAAGATTTAATCAGAAACATATCAGAAGAATATGTGGCGGTTAGTTTGAAAGAATCTATTGAATTTCTCAATGAGTTAACAGGTGAATCTTTAAAGGAAGAGTGGCTTGATATAATTTTCAATAAGTTTTGTATTGGAAAATGAACAGGAAAATAATAATATTATTTTTTTTTGTTTTTGCCTTAACAGGCAGAATTTTCCCCAGGGAGAATAAACCCTGTATAATACTTTTTGATTATTCCCATTTTTATAGTATTCTTTCTCCTCTTTTTGATGGTGGTAATATAATTAAATTAAAAGATGTCAAGGAGATTGCCAGAACCCAACCATTAAGGTTATATGGTATTTTAGCTCTTTATTTGAACAGTATGAATTTACATCCTGAGGTAAATATAGACAATTTAAGCTATGAAATTCTGAACGGAGTGGATGTTCTTGTGATAAGGACTCCTTTTTTTGAGCGGGGTTTTGCACACCCCTATACTAAATCGGAGGTTGATTTAATAGAAGCTTTTGTTAGAGATGGTGGTTCTCTATTAATTCTTGCAGATGGGGGTGGAGATAGTTATCAAAAAACAAATGTTAACTCTATAAGTGAAAAGTTTGGAATTCATTTTAATAATGATTTTGTAATCGATAAAGAGAAAAAACTGGAACAAATAGTAAAATTCCAGCTCAATAAAAC
>QNDJ01000287.1 GCA_003644825.1 Candidatus Zhuqueibacterota bacterium
GCATGAAATTCATTGTAAATGTAAACATCTTCAGGCAGGTTATCCTCAAAAAACTTCTTTAATTGAAAATAGTCCGGTTCTTTATTGAAATACCCCAGCCTTAAAAATATCCTTTTTGTATATGAATCTACTACAAAACTTGGAATATTAAGAGCATATAAAAGAATACTATCTGCGGTTTCTTCACCTATTCCCCAAACACCAATCAGCTCTTTTCTTAAAATATCTTTTTTCTGTAAAGCCATCTTTTCGAAACTGAAATCATATTTTTCCTTAAAAAATTTCAGAAAATTTTTAATTTTTTTAGCTTTTTGTCTGAAATAACCTGAAGTTTTAACAATTTCAGCAAGAACATTCTCTTCTATTAAATAGAGCTTTTCTGGATTCATTAAGTTATTATTTTTAATATTAGATATAGCTTTTTTTACATTTTTCCATGCTGTATTTTGTGCCAGAATTGCTCCTATCACCACTTCGAACTTTGAATCTGCAGGCCACCAATTCCTTGGACCAAAACTACTGAGTAACTTATCAAATAAACTAATTAGCTCTTTCTTTAAACTCACCTCTTTACTATCAGGATTTATAAGGAAACAGACCTCTCTGTTTTAAAACTTCAAAAAAGACAACACTTGCTGCAGAAGAAACATTTAATGAATTTACTTTTCCTTTCATCGGTATTTTTATCAGATAATCACATTTTTCCCTGATTAATCTTTTTAATCCTTTTCCTTCGGAACCAAAAATTAGAGCAATAGGAGTGTTAAAATCAGCCTCGAAATATGCAATTTCTCCTTCTCTTTCCACTCCAATAACCCATATACCTTTATTTTTAAGAATATCAATCAATCTCGCTATATTAACAATCCTAATTATTTTCAGATGAAACAAAGCACCAGCAGAAGCCTTTACAACTGTTCCAGAAATTCTGGCTCCCCTCTTTTCAGGAATAATCACTCCATGACAACCAGCTGCTTCAGCTGACCTCATTATTGCTCCCAGGTTTCTCGGATCTTCAATATGGTCAAGAATCACCATAAATAAATTTTCATTTCTTTTCTCAGATTCCTTTAAGACATCTTCGATAGTTGTAAACTTAAATTTTTCTATGTAAGCTACTACTCCGCCACTCTTTCTAGACCTACAAATATTAAAAATTTCCTGTCTTGATTTTTCTTCTACTTCTATTTTATTGTCATAGTTATTTATTAATTCTATTAAGTTCTTCTTTTCCTTTAATCCTTTAAACAATAGAATTTTTTCTATTTTCTGACCTGATTTTAGAGCTTCTATAACAGAATTTTTTCCAAATATTATTTCTCCATACATAATGCTTGATATTCGATTTAAATAGCATTAATTATAGAAGACTTCTTCTACTTCTGCTGATTTTATGAACTTTTACCATATTAGTAGAGCCTTTCTCGAGGGTAGGAATTCCTGCGGTTAATATAATTATATCATTCTCATTCAGTCCGGGTATGGTTTCAATTTTGCTTTCTATCTCTCTTAAACTTTCATCGGTATTTTTTATTTCTTCAACTTTAATTGCTGAGGTACCCCAGATAATAGTCATTTTTCTTATGCACTTTACTTTATCAGAAACAGCTATAATAGGAACTTCCGGACGGTATTTTGCAATATACTGTGCAGTGCTACCGGTATGGGTCAAACAGGCAATAAGAGATGCATTTAAACTCCCAGAAAGAGAACAGGCAACTCTTGCTATCCCTTCTGAAATATTTTCTCTATCGAAAATGTAAAAATCTTCTTTTTTCTTACGTTTAATCATCATTTCTGACATTTGAGCAACTTTATTAATCATTCTTATTGCTTCCAGAGGATATTTTCCTATGGATGTTTCACCGGAAAGCATAACAGCACAGGTTCCATCAATAATAGCATTTGCTACATCAGAAGTCTCAGCCCTTGTTGGTCTTGGGTTATGAATCATCGATTCAAGCATCTGCGTGGCTGTAATAACAAACTTACCCTTTTTATTACAGGAATTTATAATTTCCTTCTGATAAACCGGCACTAACTCTGGTGAACATTCAACACCAAGGTCTCCTCTTGCAACCATTATCCCATCAGAAACATCAATAATACCTTCAATATTTTTCATTGCCTCAGGTTTTTCAATCTTGGATATGACCGGCACATTGCATTTTAATTTTTCCATTCTTTTTTTCAATTGCAATACATCTTCCTTTTTCCTTACAAAAGATAGAGCTATAAAATCAAGGTCTTGTTCAACAATAAATTCAAGGTCATTCAGGTCTTTGTCCATCAAAGAAGGCAAACTTAATGATGTATCCGGTAAATTTACACCGGCTCTACTCCTGATGACCCCCTCATTTTCGACCTCACACAAAAAACTATCAACTCCCTTCTCAATTATCTTTAAAGATACAAGACCATCGCTTAATAATACTCTATCCTCTTCCTGGATATCTTTTATAACTTCTTCAGGATGAATGCCAATTCTACTACCATTACCTTTTTCAGGATTTGAATCGATATTAATTTTACTACCACTTTTTAAAAACAATTCTCCCTGGGCCAGTTCTCCGATCCTGATTTTTGGACCCTGAAGGTCACCGAGAATACCCACTTCTTTTTTTAATTTATGGGAAGCCTTCCTTAAATTTTTGATCGCATTTTCAAAAAATTCATAATTTCCATGAGAAAAATTCAGTCTTGCTACATCCATTCCTTCATCTATCATTTTTTCCATTATTGAATATTCGCTTGTTGCAGGACCAATTGTGCATACAAGCTTGGTCCTTCTCTTATGTTCCATTTTATTTAACTCCTTTTTTCAATTGTCTTATTAATTCATATCCAACAATCCCGAAGGCTGTTGCTACATTTAAAGACTGCTTAGTTCCATACATAGGAATTTCAACGGCACACTCAAGCATTCTAATAACATAATCCGGTAAACCATCATATTCGTTACCAAGCATAATCGCTGAAGGAAATTTATACTCAAATTCTTGAAAATCTATACTGCAGTCGGTATGCTCAAGAGCAACTATATTAACATTTTCTTTTTTTAATAAATTAATAACTTCTATTACATTTCTCCTGTAAACCCAGGGCACAGTTTTTGTAGAACCAAGAGCCACTTTTTCTATTTCATCCCTGGGTGGATGACCTGTAAATCCTGTAAGAAATATCTTTTTTACCCTTAACGCATCAGAAGTCCTGAAAATTGAACCAACATTAAACAAACTTCTTATATTATGAGCAATTACATAAATTGGGTTTCTGGGTAACTTTTCTAATTCTTCTAATGATAAACACTTTCTTTTTACTTCCTCAAAAGATAACTTTCTCATTACTTTCTTAATCAACTGTTATCTTTAATATAGTCTAACAAATAACTCGATACAATAGCCCCACCATTTATCTCCATATTTTTTCTGTTTCTTAGCTCATCATTTATTACTTTATCAAAATATAATTCCCAGTTTCCATTTATAAAATCTTCATAAGGCATATAAACAGAAGGTATATATTTATTTAAATCTTTTACCAATATATCAGTTTCTAAAAAATCCCATCTCTGGATATGAACAAGAGGTGTTTTATTCGCTATACAATCAGAAATTATACCGTATCCCGGCTTTGATAAAACAATATCTGAAGATGAAACAAGGTCTTCAAACTGAATTTTTTCTTCTGTCATTTTCCTTTGATTAATAATTCTAACA
>QNDJ01000288.1 GCA_003644825.1 Candidatus Zhuqueibacterota bacterium
ATTGAAGATGCAACAAAGGTACTAATCGAAAATGATAAAATTATAGATATTGGAAAAGAACTAACTATATATAATGGAGTTGATACAGGGATATTTCTCTGTTCACCATCTATTTTTGATGCTCTTGAGGAAAGTATTAATAATGGAAATGATACTCTTTCAGGAGGAATCAGGGTTTTAGCGGACCGTGGCAAAATGAGAACTCTTGATGTTTCGGGTAAGTTCTGGATTGATGTTGATGACACAAAAGCTTTGAAGAATGCTCAGAGTCTTTTATGCAGACAATTGGTCAAAAAGACCGATGGACCGGTATCAAAAGTTCTGAACAGGCATATTTCAATACTTATTTCCAGATTCCTGTTGAAAAAGAATATTACGCCCAACCAGATTTCAGTAATAAGTTTTATTATGAGTATTATTGGTGCGGCATTTCTTAGTATGGGAAGATATGTTAGTTTTGTGGCTGGTGGTGTTCTTGTTCAGCTTTCATCTATTATTGATGGATGTGATGGAGAAATAGCGAGGTTGAAGTTTAAAACTTCTCAATTTGGTGCCTGGTTTGATGCTGTTCTGGATAGATATGCAGATGCATTAATTATTTTGGGTATGGTATATGGTTTCTGGTTATTTCATCATAATGTGATAATATGGATTGTAGGCTTTTTAGCCCTTATGGGGAGTCTAATTAACAGTTACACTGCAGATAAGTATGATGTTATATTCAGGAGAACAATTACTACAAAAAAATGGAAAATAAGATTTGGAAGAGATATCAGGTTGTTTATAATTTTTATTGGTGCTTTAAGTAACCAGATTTTTATAACTCTGGTGATTCTTTCTATTTTAACAAACTTTGAATCGATAAGAAGAATTATTGTTTTAAAGAATAAATACACTAATAGTTTTGTTGAGAAATGGATAGATTTAAAGCCGTCGAGTCTGAAATCAGAACAATTGTTGCCCGGTCTGAAGTTCCAGAAGACCCAGCACATTCAGAGAACACGAAGGAATGGATATTAAAATTAAAACCAGATGCTGATATTACCCTTCAAATTGCTGCTCTCGGGCACGATATAGAGAGAAGTATAAAAGAACGGAAAATAAAAAGAGAAAATTATAAAGATTATGACAAGTTTAAAAAAGCACACTCTAAAAATAGTGCTGTAATTATGAAAGAAATTCTCAGTAAATATAGAGTTGATAAAAAAATTATTGACCGGGTATTTTATCTTGTGAACAACCATGAATTTGGTGGAGATGAAGAAGCAAACCTTCTTAGAGATGCAGATGGGGTGTCTTTTTTTGATGTTAATTTACCATTTTATTTTAAAAGAAACTCAAAAGAAGAGACATCTTTCAGAATATTATGGGGCTATAGAAAATTATCCGATTATGCAAAATCCATTGTAAGAGAATTTAAGTACGATGGTGATGAACTGGATTTGCTTTTTCATAAAATTATTTTAAAGAAGAGTAAAGTCGGATTTTCTTTCCAGTAGAAAATTGAATATATTTATTAAATATTAAAATAAGGAGAACCTGTGAAAGCAACACTAAATATTTCCTGTCATTTTTCAAATATTGCCCATAAGTATAGAGATTTAAGAACCACCGATATTGAACCTGTTTTATTCATTAAAGATAAGTTAAAACATCTTAAAAAAATTAATGCTGCAGATATTGGTTGTGGTGCAGGGAGATATGATATAAAGTTGATTGAACATTTCGGCAACAGAATTTATCTTAATTGTATAGATACGAATAAGGAAATGCTCAAACAGCTAAAGGACCTTTTCAATGAGATCCGAGTGAGGAATTTTAAAACCTTAAAAGCTTTTGCGAGGCAACTTCCTCTAACCGATAATTCTATGGATTGTTTGTTTACATTCAATGCAGTTCATCATTTTCATCTCAAACGGTTCTTGAAAGATGCAGCACGAATTTTAAAAAATAAGGGGTATTTATTCATTTATACAAGGTTGAAAAGTCAGAATAAGAGAAATATCTGGGGACAGTTCTTTCCTATGTTCAATGAAAAAGAAAAAAGGTTATATGAATTAAAAGAACTTAAATCTGCTGTAAGGGATACAGAGAACCTGCATCTGGAATCTATTGTTATTTTTAAATATCCAAGAATTTCGTCTTTGGAATGGCTTTTAACACAGGTTATCAACAGGCACTACTCTACTTTTTTCTTTTATTCCAAGGAGGAATTTGAGTATTCATTGAGAGTTTTTCAAAAAAGATTACTTAAAAAGTTCAAAAATCCAGAAAAAATTTTCTGGTTTGATGAGAATATAATGCTTGTTGTGAGGAAACTTTTATTTTGATGATTTTTTTAGATGTGAATTTCAATAATGTCCCCATCTTCAAGGATATAATCTCTGGGAACTTTCTGACCGCCGAATTTAGTTGACCCCCATACTTTTGCAAATTTAAATTTTTCTTCAAAATCTTTATGTATGGAGCGAGCTACTTCTAATACGGATGTTCCTTTTCCGAAAATCATCGGGTCATTTAAGTCAGGCTCTTTACCGGGTGCCTTTGAATGAACCCTGATTATTTCTAACTCTCTGAAAATCAAATCCTTAAATTCTTTAATATTTTCTTCTGTTTTTGAGGATACTGTAATAACAGGGTATCTGTTATTATATTGTTGTAGTATTATCTTATAGTTGTTTTGATTTTTGACTAAATCATATTTATTACAAACAATGATAATTTTTTTGTAAACCTTTCCAGGGTGGTAATGTTCGGCAGTATCTGAACGGATAAAGTCAATTTTATATTTTTTAAGCGATTCTATTGTTTTTTCAATTTGCTGTATAGGTTTTTCTTCACTTATATCAATTACAAGGATAATGACATCTGTGTTTCTTAATAAATTAGGAATCCATGGGTCTATATAATCTGCACTTAATGGTGGTATATCTATGAGCTGAATTTTAATATTTTCATATTCCATCATACCTATATTTGGTTTTCTTGTTGAAAAGGGATAGGGGGCAATTAATGGATTAATATTTGTAAGGATTTTAATTAGTTGAGATTTTCCTGTGTTTGGTGGTCCCACAAGAATAGCCTGACCTGCACCTTCTCTCTCTATATCATAAATACTTTTTTTAGCTGTAGGTCCTTTTTTAACAGGTTGTCTTTTTAATTTAGCAATTTTTGACTTTAAATCACCCTGTAAATGTTCTGTTCCTTTATGTTTTGGCATTATAGCAAGCATATCTTCGAGGGCGGCAATTTTTTCGTCAGTTGTTTTAGCTGTTCTATATTTCTTTTCAGCTTCAAAATATTGTGGAGGTAAATTAGCAGGCAATTTTAACTCTCTTTTTTTTATGTATTTTAAAAAAATTAATAAATATAATCAAGGTTATTTTTAACTTAAAGCTAATAAAATTTTTTCTTTTTGAAAGATTAAAAATTTTTTATATTATAAAAAGTAGTGTAAGTCAGAAAATGAATTTAAAGGAATTTAAAATATGAGGAGTGTTTTAATATGGTTTATTGCCTTTTTGATAACAGCTCTTTCTGCAGTTTATCAGAGGGTAACGGGTCCTACTTATCCGGTTCGAGGAAGTATAAAATTAAATAACAGAGAGATAAAATATAAATTTCCGAGAAGTCACGTTTCGTCAAAGGATTGTAAAATAATAATAAGAGTAAATGATAAAAATATAAAGGGTAAATTGTATTTTAAACGTTATCC
>QNDJ01000289.1 GCA_003644825.1 Candidatus Zhuqueibacterota bacterium
AAGTTCAGAATTGAGAAATTTACCTTGAAAATTAACCATATATAATTTATATTAGAAATTGTTTATAACATTTAAAAAATTAAGGAATTGAAATGAAAAATTTAAAAGTGGAAGTTAAAAAAATTATTAAACGGTGTGGAGCAAAACATCAAGCTGGAGATTACTTTTTTGTAAAAGGCAAAGGTAAAATTCAGATTCCGGATAATAAGGAATTCTGTATGTATGCAATAAGCAGTCTTATGCCATTTCTTACAGGAAAACAAAGAGAAGATGATCTTCCCGATGATGACTGGATTCCTGAAACTGTCGAACTCTGCTGTCCAAACCCGGATGGGGTTCTTTTCAGTATTACTTCTTTATAATTATTTAAGACTGAATAGATTATTGACCGGCAACGTCTATGTAATACTAATTTTTTTTGTATATTAAATATTCAATTATATTATTACAACTGGATTACTGTCTAAAAAGATTGTTATGCCCTTTACTTTGAAGCATAATAATTATAATATGAACCTAAATCTTTTTTTACTGTATCTGAGTTCCAATCATTAATACAAAAAGCTATTGCCCGTTGATTTCTTCATTTAAAATTCTGGGAGTACACATTCAGGCTCAACTTTTTCTTTTTTCTTAACAACTTTCTTTAAAGGCTTTGAAAACTTTTTCTCTATGTAATCTCTATAAACAGGTCCTGAATTGTATGTGCAGAAAGGATATATTCTCCCGTTGGGCGCACCATAGTGAATTACACATCTTCTTATTCTATCAAGGTCATAGTTGTAACTATCCTGGAAATGCATACCTGCAACAAAAAAACTGGGAAAGTTATGCTTTTTATATTTTTTTGTTCTACTGTATTTTTTATCAATGTATCCATTAAGGGTTTCAAGGAATAATTTTGGAGTTAATCCTGCAGGTGCTTTTTCCTTATTGAAATATTTTTTAGCATAATATAAAAATCTTACCATTGTGAATAATTTAACTTTCCTTGAGGATAATTTTTCAGATTCCTTATATAAATCAATGAATAGCTGTTTTAGATTCAGGAACCGGGTAATTGGAACAGGTTTTTTTGTTTTCTTATCAATGAAGAAGTATGTGCACAATCCACACAAAGGATGGCAGGAAACTGTCAATACTTCTCTACCTAAAATTGAGGCTCCAAATGCAGAAAAAGCAGATATACTGCTTAAAGGAAACCAGTCTTCTCTTGCTTTTGCAAAGCCGGTCTGTTCCTCAACAGCATGGGCAAGGTCTGCAAGTGTAAACCTCTGTTTTTCCCTCTGTTCTCTTGAAATTCTTCCGGTGAAAGCTACAGGTTGAAAACTTATACCTGTTATTATGTCTTCATTATCGATTGCAAATCTTACTATATCCCCTATTTGAGAGTCATTAATTCCCTTTACTATTGTAGGAACAAGAACAATCTTCATATCTGTTTTTCTGACATTTTCAACACATTTAAGCTTGATTTCCCAGAGTTTTCTATTTCTCAGCGAAAGAGAAACATTATCGTTGATACCATCAAACTGCAGATAAAGGGTATGTAAACCTGCTTCTTTGCATTTTTCTGCGAACTCAAGATTTGCCATTTTAATTCCATTTGTAGCAATCTGTATGTGTGTATATCCCAGTTCTTTTGATACTCTCAGAACATTTAAAAATTCAGGATATATGGTGGGTTCACCTCCAGAAAACTGGACAAATTGAGCTGGAACCGGCTTCTGATTTCTGAATGTTTTAAGCATTTCGACAACCTGTTCGAACGACGGCTCATATACATAACCTTTTACATTAGCATTTGCAAAGCACACCGGGCATCGCAGGTTACATCGGTTTGTTAAATCTATATTTACAAGCATCGTATTGCTGAGGTGTCTGTCACACAAACCGCAGTAATCAGGACAGTTCTTTGCATTTTTAACAATCGGGTTTTTAAATCCTCTCTTATCTATATAAGGCCAGGTTTCTAACTGCTTAAAAAGTTCGGCATCAGAGTAGATAATATCCCTGAATTCACCATGTTCAGGGCAGGTTTTTTTCATTATCACCTTTCCATCTTCTTCAAATTCTACAGCCTGAATTACCTTTTTACATTCAGGGCATATAGACATCACCTCTTTAGGTAATCCCGTATGTATAGGTTCAATTGTTCTTTCGGTATATGTTTTATCAGGACGGGATATCCCCCCGAAATTAATATCTGCACAGGAAAATTGATTATCCATTTCTGACCTCCTTAAAAAATAAAACCTAATTTACAAGAATTATCGTTGATAAGAATCCCAGAAATGTTTCAACTGCTTTAGTTTTATCATTATATTTTAAATCTCTCTTTATAACGGTGTCAGTCATACTGAGAACTAGATCGGTAACGAGCTCATTTGCCGTTTCAATTCTAAAAGTTCTTTCTTTAACACCTTTAATAAAGACTTTATGTATTGTTTCTTTTAAAGTATCGATGGTTGATTTTATTTCGATTTTTTTCTTTTTTTCCAGTATCGGTTCTTCCTTTTTCAAAATCATAAAAAAGTAAGGATTGCTTGTCATAAATTTGTGTATCCTTTCGATATATCTTTTAAGATTGTTCCAGGCGTTCTCATTGGCATTATAAGATTCTTTCAGAGAATTAACAAGAGTGTTCAGCCTTGTTTTAAGAATTGAAAAGTAAAGGTCTTCTTTAGATTTGAAATAATTATACAGTGTTCCTTTTGCAACTTTTGCTTTTTTTGCCACATCATCCATTCCCACGAGATGGAATTCTTTATGAGCAAATAAGGATGTAGCAGCATTTAGAATCATTTCTTTTTTAGATTCTTTTTTTCTCATATTAATTTCCCTTTCTAATTATGAACTGACCAGTCAGTCTAAAATATAATCATTTTTTTTCGTTTTGTCAAGAGAAAAAATGAAAAATTGAGAAGATTTTGATGATTAGAGTAACTATCGATTATTATACATTGAGTGAAGCAATTTAAGAGATTCTCTTAAAATGATATTTCCAGAATTTTTATTAAACTTAAGTGAATTATAATATTTATAAGCATCATCAATTTCGTATCCACCTCTTTTGCAGGCATCTTCTGTTCCAATATAACCAATATCTCCATTAGAACAGCCACAAAAAAATGTCTCCGAATAAGGCGATAGGTCGTTTAACAGAATCCCGATCTCTGAAAAAATTTCTCCTGGAAAAAATACAAAAGCAATATCATCGATAGACAAAATAGAAAGCTCCGTATCAGTAGACTTTTTAATATTTTTATTTTCAATTTTGGTTTTTAAAGATTCTGCCCATTCATAAAAAGTTTTGATGATTTTAATTTCCAGTTCAGGTAATTTCTTTTTGATAGAATTCTCATATTGTGCTTTATAGACTGATAATATTCTTTCGGAGTCCTTTAAAGATGGAATTTTCTCAAACTTCAGTTTTAAAACATCTTTTTTGAAATTAATTTTATCTGTTTTTAACAGTGTTATTTTTGATTTCATAATTGAATCTGCAATTTTTTTTCCAAATTCATCAGCAAACTCAAAACTACCTCTTTTAATCGGGTCTATATCACCGCTTGCACCGCTTGAAAAAAGTATAATCGCATTTTCTCCGAACTGTTTGTTTAAATAATATCTTATATAATGAGGATAATCTGATGATATATACAAATTCTTTTCATCCAGAACTACCGGATGGCAGGAATAAACAACAA
>QNDJ01000290.1 GCA_003644825.1 Candidatus Zhuqueibacterota bacterium
GATATTGAGCTCTGATATGAGCGATATGTACACTCATTTGCTCGGGCAGGGATGCCCGACCTACAAATGTCTCTATTATTTATAATTTCCAATTAATAATTGTATTTTTTTATTTCTTTTCTCTAGAGCTCTTTTTCATTTTTTTCTTTTATCTACAGACATTTAACCACTACGAGGTTTTTAAGTAAAAAACGAATTACACAAATTACTCTGATTATTTTCTTTTTCTTCCTGACTGTATGATTGCGTTTCGTAAATCAAGTTAATAGAACAGATTCTTTTTCTATCTATGGTATAATACTTTCTTATATTAAAGAGATTGCTTTTAACAATTTGGGTGGATACGACTAATAAAACATTGTAACTTGTTATTTTTTACCGGAAAGGACTGATAATTTTTTACAACCTCATTTGCTTTTTTCTTTTGTTGCAAGAATTAACTTTTTAATACCTGTTTTTTTTGCTATATCCATTATTGAAACAACCAGCCCATAATCTACTCTTTTATCGGCTTCAATTATAAGAGCAATCTGAGGGTTTTTTTTGTATTGTGCATAAAAAGCAGATGGTACGTTATTTATATCAACTGGTTCTCCATTGATAAAAACCCGTTCCTTCCTGTCAATCGTTAAAACCAGATCTTTAACCTCTTTTAAAACTGCTGTTTCGGCATCTGGAAGTTCGAGGTCCATACCGGGTTTTTCAATAAATGTAGAGGTAACCATAAAAAATATTAAAAGTAAAAACATAACATCAATAAGAGATGTTATATTAATAAATATTTTTCTTTTTTTCTTTTCTTTGAATTCCATTTATGGGATTTTTATTTTATTTATAAACATCGATGAATATTTTTCAATTTCAGAGATAATGTCATCAGCTTTGTTGGTAAAAAAATTATAAAAAATCTGGGAAAATATTCCAATAGTAAGGCCAGCAACTGTAGTGTAAAGAGCTTCATAAATTCCCGTTGAAAGGGAAGTAGTTCTTCCTATACCCTCAATTGAGATACTTTTGAACACTCTAATCATTCCCAATACAGTACCAAGAAGCCCCAAAAGGGGAGCAATTCCTGCAATTGTTTCAAGTACAACAAGTCCTCTTTCCAGAACTCTTACTTCCTGTTTTCCCTTTTCCTCAATAACTTCTTTCAAATCTTCTCTATTCAGGTTCAAATTTTGCAGTCCCGTTGATATTATTGCTGAAAAAGAGCCAGGAATCTTTTTACACATTGATCTTGCCTTATCAATATCAGCTGGATTCTTGATGCTCTCAATAATCTGAACAATTTCTCCTTGAACTATCTTTTTTCTCCTCAAAGTGAAAGCACGTTCAAGTGTAATTGCAAGAGCAAGAATAGAACAGATAAACAATGGAACCATCATTATCCCGCCTTTTGCTATTTCTTCCCACATAATAAAGCCCTACTTTAAGATGAATCTATATGCTTATTTTAACTTATAAAAAGAGATGCTGTTCCCCTGGTTTTTAATAGAAACTTTTTATACAGTTTTCTTCATCTTCGAAGACTTCCAGCACTCTATCCAGCTTTGATATTTTTAATAAAGATGATACCTTCGATTGAAGGCCAACCAATTTCAAATTACCGTTTTTATTTGTACTCTGTCGAAGACCAAATAACAATGCACCAAGTCCAGAACTATCTATAGATTCAACATTTACTAGATTTACAATTATATTTTTATAATCTTCTGAAATCAGTCTCAGGAATTCGGTTTTTAATTGAGGTGCTTTTGAGCTGTCCAGCCTTGTGCTATTAATTGTAAAAATAGCAATGTTATCCCTTTTTTTCATTTCAAATTTTAAAGTTTCTTTTTCCATATTTTTACCCTATATTAATTGCTATTTATATCAACAGATACAACTTTTGATACTCCATTCTCTTCCATAGTTACTCCATAAAGAAAATTTGAAGCCTCCATTGTTTTTTTGTTATGAGTAACAATTATAAATTGAGTATCTCTGGAAAATTCTTTAAGAACTTTCAAGAATCTTAAAATGTTTTCATCATCAAGAGGGGCATCTACCTCATCAAGAATACAGAATGGACTTGGTTTTTCACGATATATTGAAAATAAAAGAATAATTGCAGTGAGGGCTTTTTCCCCCCCTGAAAGAAGATTTGTTGATGTTATTTTTTTCCCGAAAGGTCTGGATATAACCTCAATTTTATACTCCAGAGGGTCATCTGTTGTGATAAGTTTAAGGTCTGCTTCCCCATCCTCAAAAAACTTTGTAAAAATCTCCATATAATTTCTACGAATTCTCTCAAAGGTGTTTCTAAATCTTTCCTTTGCAGTAATATTTATCTTTTCAACAGTTTTCAAAAGAGACTTTTCTGCATCAATTAAATCCTTTCTCTGCTGAATAAGAAAATCAAGCCTTTCTTTTTCTACGTTATAATCATCAATAGCAAGAAGATTTATCGGACCAAAGTTCTGCACCTTTGTTTCGAGCTTAGCAAGGTCTTCCTTTTCTTTCTCAATGTCAACATCCTGAATACTGATCTTTTTGTCAGATATAAATCCTTCTTCCCTTAATAATTTCTGTAATGAGTTTATCTTTTCTTCTATTTTTGAAATTTCCAATTTTTCATTATACAATTTATTGTTTAATTCATCCTTTTTATTTCTCAAAGTTTTTATATCATCTTCAAGATTGTTTACTATTTCTCTAAGTTCTTCAGTAAGATTGGAAACTTCTTTTCTTTCCTCCTCTTTTATCTCCTTTTCTTTAAAAAGTTGAGAAATCTTTCTGTCTAATCGGACAATGTTCTTATTAACCTGTGAGATATCATTTTTTGTTTTCTCAAAATTAGATTCAACCTTTTCTATTGTACTTTTTGCTTCTTTTAGGTCTTCTTCATATCTCTGTTTTTCTTTTTCAAATCTAATGAGTTCTTCTTCCTTTCTTGTTACAATTAACTTTTTATTCATTCTGTTATTTTCTTTTTCTTTTCTTTCTGCCTCAAGATTTTTTTCAATATTTTTTAATTCTTCCAGAGATTTTTCAAGTCTGATTCTACGAGCATCAAGCTTTTCAACTTCATTCTCCAGTTCATCGACACTTTTTATATCGGTTTTAAATAGTTCAATCTGATTTAACTCACCATTAAGGTTTTTAAATTTTTCTTTATCCTTCTCAAGATCAAACTCCAGAATTGATATGTCCTTTTCCAGATTCTTAAGTTCACCTGCTATAAACTCAAATTTCTTCAAAATCTCCTCTAACCCTGCCCTTCCTTTTATAATCTCTTTATTTATTTCAGATTCACTATTTGACAATTCTTCTTTTTTTCTTTTGTATAATTCGATATGCTTTCTTAATTCTGCAATTTCTTTTTTCCTGCCAATAAGCGAAATTTTCTTACTTTCAGGGCTTCCAGCCTTAAATATCCCATTTCCAAAATATATATTACCAGATAAATCCACTATTCTCTTATTTTTAAAATTTCTAATATTATCAAGACCAAATTTCTTTACAACATATATATCAGAAGATAAAAATTTTATTAAATTGTCAAATTTCCTTTCTATATTTATGACTGTGGATAATGGAATAAATCCTTCAGGCAGAGATTCATCCCCGGGCTTTTCAAGATTAACGAACTCAGGTATTAAATCAAGAGAAATTATTCCAGCTTTTCCTTTTTTATTTTTTTCCAGAAGCTCAACAGCGGA
>QNDJ01000291.1 GCA_003644825.1 Candidatus Zhuqueibacterota bacterium
ATATTTCACTCGGAGTTGTATAAACATTGTAGTAAATATCTTATTTTAACCCTTTTTCCCTTAAGAGATTGAATTTTTGAAATTTAAATAGCTTTTATCTGTATATATTTTATAATTAACTGAACGGGGGGGAATATGGATGAAGAAGAACTTAAGAGGAAAATACGGGAACTGGAACGCAGGCTCAGAGAAAAGGAAAAAGAGGTAGAAAACTTAAAAAAAGTAGAAAAAAAATACAGAATACAGAACGAAGAACTCAATGCAATTATAAATACTATACCTCATCATCTTAGTTTTCTCAGTCCTGACCTCAGATATGTATGGGTTAATAAGGGCGCAGCCAGGCTTACTGATATACCGGAAAAAGAACTGATTGGAAGACATTGTTATGAAGTATATCACCAGAGAAAAGAGCCCTGTGAAAACTGCCCGACATTAAAAACTATAAAAACAGGAAAACCCCATCAGGGACCAAGAATAACACCGGATGGAAGACACTGGGACCTCTTTGCCTACCCTGTTAGCAGTGAAGAAGGAGAGATAATAGGTGCCGTTGAACTGGCAATTGATGTCACTGAAAGAAAAAAGATGATGGATTTAATAAAAGCAGAAAAAGATAAATTAGAAAAAATTATAAAAACTATGGGTAATGACCTTGAAATAATAAATCAGGACTTTATAATAGAGTTCCAGAATGACCTGTTAAAAGAAAAATATGGAGACGCAACAGGTAAAATCTGTTATAAATATTATAGAAACAGGGAAAAACCCTGTGATGTATGTCCATCGAGAGATGCTATTAAAAATAATAGAACCGAAAAAGCTGAAATTATAGCCTCTGACAATAGATATTATGAAATAATTGCTACTCCATTTGTTGATATAGATGGAAAGGTAAAAGCAATTGAAATTTCAAGAGATATCACCGAACGAAAAAAATTAGAAAAAGACTTAACAAGCTCAGAAAAAAAATACAGAAACCTTATAAATGCAACCCCCGTTGGAATATACCAGACTACAATAGATGGGAAAATTATATTCTGCAATGACAGCCTTGTTCATATGTTAGGTTATGATTCTGCTGAAGAACTTATGAAAGTTCCAGTAATAAACCTGTACGCCAACAGAGAAGATAGGAAAAATTTGCTGGAAACTCTAAAACATCAGGATTCCGTTGAAAATTACGAAATATTATCAGTTAAAAAAAATGGGGAAACTTTCTGGATATCTTTTTCAGCTAATTTAATAAGAGAAAAAGGAATAATTCAGGGTATTGTAATAGATATAACAAAAAGAAAAGAACTTGAAGAAGAAATTAGAAAAAGAAGAAGAGAACTCGGTGCTATGAATATTATTTCTGCCTCGGTAACTAAAAGAAAACTAAAACTTAAAGAACTATACAATCAAATTGGAGATGAACTTTCCAGAATAATCAAAGCTGACACATATTATCTGTGTCTTTTAAGTAAGGAAAAAGGAAAAATTGATTGTAAATATATAAGAGAGAAGGGAGAAAAAAAACGATGTAAAACAATCAATTTTACAGGCGGAATCCTTGAATGGCTTGTTAAAAATAAGAAATCAGTTTTTACCAACAACCTTCCAAAATTAAGAAAAGAGAAGGGACTTAGAAGAATACCTGTTCTTAAAGATGAAAAAGCATCTTTATCCTGGATAGGTGTTCCTATAATTATTGATAACGAGGCTGTTGGTGCAATTGTAGTGGCAAGTCATAAATATAATGCATTTACAGTCAATGATTTAAGTTTTATCCTGAACATAGCAAACCAGGCTTCCATTGCTATTAAAAATGAAAGGTTGACAAGAGAACTGAAGGAATCTGAAAAGAGATTCAGAAAAGTTATTGAACAGTCAAGAGATGGAATTTTTATTGGAGATATTGAAGGTAATGTAATACTTTACAATAAAGCAATGAAAGAAATTACCGGATACACCAGTAAAGAGGTGAACAGGTATGGGTGGTTTAACCTTGTTTATCCAGATGAAAAAGTTAGAAAAGAAGCAATAGAAAGAGCAAGGTCTGTCCATCAGGAAAAGTTAAAATATTATGAGGCAGAAATCATCTGCAAAAATGGAACAAAAAAGAATATATCCTTTTCAGTTACACCCTTTAAAATTGAAAAGGAAATTTACAATTTAGGTATAATGACAGACATTACAGAGTATAAAAGGCTTCAGGAACAGTTATTTTTTTCACAGAAGATGGAGAGCATTGGAAGGCTTGCTGGAGGTATTGCTCATGATTTCAATAACATTCTTACAGGAATTATGGGATATTCAGAACTACTGATGCAGAAATATGGACCGGAACATCCCGACCATTTTGCCCTGGATGTAATCTTTAAAGGCACTGAGAGGGCTGCTACTCTCACCCAGCAACTTTTAGGGTTCGCAAGAGGTGGAAAGTATAATCCAGTACCTCTCGATATGAATGATTCCATTTTAAACACATTAAAGATTGTTGAAAAATCATTTGAAAAAAATATTGATTTGAAACTCGATTTATCGCAGGATTTAAAACTGGTTGAAGCTGATAGAACCCAGATGGAACAGGTTATATCGAACATATTAATCAATGCAAAGGATGCTATGCCTTCAGGAGGAGAAATTCACATTAAAACCCAGAATATATTTCTACCAGAAGACTACTGCCGTGTATTTCCCGAGCTTGAACCCGGTTTCTATGTAAAAACATCCATAACTGATACGGGAATTGGAATGCCTAAAGAAATAAAAGATAAAATCTTTGAACCTTTTTTTACAACAAAAGGTAAAGGAAGAGGCACAGGCCTTGGCCTTTCAACAGTTTATGGAATTATAAAAAACCATAGAGGACAGATAAATGTTTACAGCGAACCGGGTGAGGGTTCAACGTTCAATATATATCTTCCTGTTACCGAAAAGGAAATCTCTTTTGTGGAGAAAGAAGAAAAAATCTTCAAAGGAAAAGGTACTATCCTTGTAGTGGATGACGAAAAACATATCAGAGATTTAACCAGAGAAATGCTTACTAGCCTCGGATATGATGTTTTTCTTGCAGAAAATGGAGTTGAAGCTATAAACTTGTATAAGAAAAATAAAGACAAAATTAATCTAATTTTGTTAGATATAGTAATGCCAGAAAAAGCCGGAAAAGATACATTTATTGAATTGAAAAAAATCAATCCTGAAATAAGAATAATAATTGTCAGTGGATACAGCCAGAACGGTAAGGCTGCAGAAATTATTGAGCTTGGTGCAAATGGTTTCCTACAAAAACCTTTCAAAATTGAAGAAATCTCAAAAATAATACGAAATAATTTAAGGATAAAAAATCAGGATTAAACAGATTGTATGAAAACTCTATTTTAAAGGTTTTCTTCGGTCAGGCAGGGATGCCTGACCTACGGTTTGTTCTCAATTATATTGGTAGGACAAGCGTCCATAAAAGGTTTTCATACGGTTTCAGGAAGTCCTGAATACATCTTATACTCAGTTATGTATATAGGCAGGAGAAAAACAGATTTTATGAAAAACTCCAGTTTTAGAGTTTTTTGGTCAGGCAGAGATGCCTGACCTACATTTATGCTCAACTACATTTATAAGATGGGTGGCACATTGCTCGTCCGCTTGAAATTTTCATACGATTGGCAAATGCAATGTTGTATTACCTGTAATAAATAAACTCATTTAAAC
>QNDJ01000292.1 GCA_003644825.1 Candidatus Zhuqueibacterota bacterium
CCGTAAATATATTTAAAATAAATTCATCAATAAAAGTTCCTGTGAGGAGTAAATTGTCAGTAAGTTTTAATCCAGGTGCTACTGTTCCCAGAATATCCATAAGAGATGATTTGAAGGCAGGCGGAACAATAAAAAGAAAATTTAAAGTGTCACTAACATCAAAAGGAATAGTTATAGATGTTTCAGCATAATTAAATGGAACTTTTGTTTTTCATTTTTCGTTAATGATAAAGTAGAAAATAAAAGGAGGAATATATGCCTTATTTTTTCTGGGATTCAACTATGATACTGCTGATTCCTGCAATAATTTTGTCTTTATATGCAAATGTAAAAGTTAAAAGTACCTTCAGTCGTTTCAGCAAAGTTTTATCCAGAAGAAGATTGAATGGTGCAGAAGTAGCTGAATATATCCTTCAGAGAAACAATCTATCCGATGTATCAATTGAAGAAACAGAAGGAAATCTAACAGACCATTATGACCCACGAAAGAGAATTCTGAGACTTTCAAGAGAAAATTACAGAGGTAATTCTCTTGCATCTCTTGGTGTAGCAGCCCATGAAGCCTGTCATGCTATACAACACGGAACAGGATATGCTTTTTTACAGCTGAGAAACACTATTGTTCCTGTAGCAAACCTTGGTTCCAATCTTGCCTGGCCTCTGTTAATTATAGGTTTTTTATTCAGTATACCAAGTTTTGTTGATATCGGAATAATTTTTTTCAGCGGTGCTGTTTTCTTTACATTGGTTACATTACCTGTTGAATTTAATGCTTCAAAAAGAGCCCTTGTTGAACTCGAAAGAGGCGGTTTCCTTGAAAAAGATGAAATAATAGGTGCTAAAAAAGTACTGGATGCAGCAGCCCTTACTTATGTAGCAGCAGCTGCTGTTGCCGTCCTTCAATTGTTGAGGCTTCTACTTTTAAGGTCAAGTAGAGATTAATATGGGAGATTAAATTATGGAGCAGGATAAAAAGGATTTTTACGATTCCTTATTTTTAACGCTAATTCTGAATTTTCAATCTTCTGCTATGATAGGAATGGGAAAAATACTTAATCCTGTTACTAATAAAATAACAAAAAATATGAATGAAGCTAAATTATCGATTGATATGCTGGAGATGTTATCAGTAATGACAAAAGGAAACCTTAAAGAGGATTTGAGTAAACTTCTCCAGAAAGTTCTAACAGAATTAAGGCTTAACTATGTGGACGAGTTAGAAAAAGATAAAAAAGAGAAAGAAAAAGATACAAAGAAAAATAATGAAGATAAAAAATCGAAATGAAAAATACCGCGGAGGATTAAAACAATGTTAATAAAAAGGTATAAATTAATAGCATTTCTATGTTTGTTTACACTTGTGTATGGTTTTTCAGGGTTGTTTGCACAGCAGAATTATTCAGATTTAAATGCTGTAAAAAATTTAAGTAAAGCTTTCATTGAAGTATCTAAGAAAGTTATACCTGCGGTTGTAAGCATCAGCACAACAAAAAGTATAAAATTATCTGAAAGAGATGCATTTGATGAATGGTTTTTCAGATTTTTTGATGTTCCTAAAAATAAAGAGTTCAAACAACAGGGATTGGGTTCTGGTTTCATAATAACAAAAGATGGTTATATTATAACCAATGACCATGTTGTTAAAGATGCAGAAGAAATAATTGTTACAACAAGCAATAAAATGGAATACAAAGCAAAAGTTAAAGGAACTGACCCTTTAACGGATATTGCACTTCTAAAGATTGATGGTAAAAACCTTCCAACCGTTGTTATTGGGAATTCTGACAATGTTGAAATTGGAGAATGGGTTCTTGCTTTTGGAACACCATTTCAAAAAGAACTATCTTCTACTGTTACAGCCGGTATAGTGAGTGCAAGAGGTAGAAATCTTAGAATTCTTCATGAAAGTTATGCAGTAGAAGATTTCATACAGACAGATGCGGCAATAAACCCCGGTAATAGTGGAGGTCCTCTTGTCAATTTAGATGGTGAAGTTATAGGTGTTAATAGTGCCATAATATCAAGAACAGGAACATATCAGGGCTATGGTTTTTCTATCCCGATTAATCTTGCTATGACTGCTGTTAATGACCTTAAAAAATACGGAAAAGTTACAAGAGGATACATCGGAGTTCAGATAAGGGATATAATTAATCAAGATGATATGAAACAGTATAAGCTCGATAAACCGGAAGGAGTAATAATTACTGGAATTCAGGAAAATAGCGCAGCAAAAGAAGCAGGGCTGAAACCCGGCGACGTAATTGTTGGTATTGATGACCATCAAATAAAAAGAGTAGGACAGCTACAGAGTTTAATTGCAGGAAAAGACCCGGGAGACCATGTTACAGTAAAAGTTCTTAGAAAAGGAAAATTGAAAAAATTTGATGTTGTTCTTAAAGGAAAAGAGGAACTGGGAACCGAACTTGTATCCGGTATTGGTAAATCTTTTAATGTTCCATCACTGGGATTGGAAATTTCTGAATTGAAAAATATCAATTATCTCAAAGAAAATTATGGCGAAAATATTAACGGTGTAATTGTTACAAAAGTAAAAAGAAAGAGTCCAGCAGCAAATGCAGGAATAAAAGCTGGTGATGTAATCTACAAAATTGGCCGTTATGATATAAAATCTGTCAAGGATTTCCAGAAAGCCATTAATAGATATAAAAAGGGAAACCGGAGAGTTGTATTTTACATCATAAACGAAGAAGGAACCCAATTAATACCGTTAAGAATAACAAATAAATAAGAATTACTTGACTTTTTTATTTAAAATATTAATTTAGAATATCTTCGGGGCGAGGTGAAAGTCCTCACCGGCGGTAAAAGCCCGCGAGCCATTATGGTTGAATCCGTGGAATTCGGATGCCGACGGTTAAAGTCCGGATGGGAGAAGATAAAAAAATAATTTAATTACACCCCGAAGAAATTCGGGGCTTTTTATTATGAAAGATGATATTTTCTTTTTGAGAAGAGCTCTAAAACTCGCTGGTAAAGGTAAAGGAAATGTTAGCCCTAACCCGATGGTTGGGGCTGTCATAGTAAAAAATGGCGAAATATTAGGTGAAGGATACCACAAAAACTTCGGTGGAAATCACGCAGAAATAAATGCCATTAAAAATTCTATCAGTAATCCATCAAATAGCACAATGTACATTAATCTTGAACCCTGTTGTCATTATGGAAAAACACCACCCTGTGTTAATGCTATAGTTAAATCAGGAATAAAAAAGGTCGTTATATGTAATAAAGACCCCAATCCCGAAGTAAACGGTAAAGGTATGGACTTTTTAAGAAAAAATGGAGTTGAAGTTGTTGAAGGAATCTTAAAAAATGAAGAATTCTGGTTCAACAGATTCTATTATAAATATATTCAAAAAGGAATACCCTATGTAATAATGAAAATTGCACAGACAATAAATTCCAGAATAGGAAGAGTAAATAAAAATGAAAAATGGATAACCTCTCTTAAAAGTAGAAAAAAGGTGCATTCACTCAGAAAAGAAGTAGATGGTATTCTCATTGGAGCTAATACTGTTATTGTGGATAATCCTGAACTCACTGTAAGATATGTTAAAGGGAAAAATCCATTGAGAATTATACTGGATACATTTCTGGAGACCGACTTAAATTATAAAGTGTATAAAGATAACAACGTAATTATTTTTACTGATAAAAATGCAAA
>QNDJ01000293.1 GCA_003644825.1 Candidatus Zhuqueibacterota bacterium
ATCTTAAATAAAATGGTAAGAACAATCAGGATAGATAAAGTCCCACTTCAAACAATAGGTAAAATCTTATCTTCTATTTTTGATGTAAAATATACTCTGCTTGAGAATGATACCCTTCTAATAATCGAAAGAGAAGATAAGATTGTTGAGAGGTGTCATTATCTTTCCATAAAAGCATATCCGAAAGAAGAAACAGATGAAATAATTTATAATATCGAAGCAAAAGAAGGTGTTCTTCTGCCAAGGAATTTAAAAAAATATAACAATATTGTAAGGTTTGAAGAGCTGGAAAACCTGTATGTTACCTGGCCAAGTGACCTGAAAAAAGAAGATAAAAAAATCACTTTTCTAACTATCTTTAAAGACAGATTTGTTCTTCTTGATATAGATTATCTGTTAAAAAGCCTTATTATGGTGGGAAAAAACAGAAGAAAAGAAGAAGTAGAAAAAGTCGAAGAAGAAAAAAGGCGGGATTTTAAATTAGTTAAACCAGGAGCTCTGGAAAAAGGTGAAAAAAATTAGAGTCGGAATAATTTTTGGTGGCCGCTCTGGAGAACACGAAGTTTCTCTATCATCTGCTGAATCGATACTGAAAGCTATAAATAAAAACAAATACGAAGTCGTCCTAATAGGGATAACAAAAAAAGGTAAATGGATTATCTCCGAAAACCCGTTAAAATTGTTAAAATCACAGGTTGAAAAGGAAGAAGTAGTTCCTGTTGCTCTTATTGGAGAACCATCAGACAGACAGATAATCCCGATTTCCAACAAAAAAACAAGAGTAGAAAGGATTGATGTATTTTTTCCTGTATTACATGGTCCCTATGGTGAAGATGGTTCTGTCCAGGGGTTATTTGAGCTGGCAGACGTTCCTTATGTTGGTTCTGGTGTTGCTGCATCCGCTATTGGGCTGGATAAAGACCTTATGAAAAAAATATTCAGGTCAGAAGGGCTGCCGGTTGCTGATTATATCGTATTCAAAAGAAAAATCTGGGAAGAAAACAGTAAAAAAATTATATCAAAAATTGAAGAAGAAATAAGATACCCCTGCTTCATCAAACCAGCTAATGCAGGCTCAAGTGTTGGCATAACAAAGGTCCATTGCCCTGAGGAATTAAGCACCGCAATTAATATTGCAGCAAAATATGATAGAAAAATACTGGCTGAAGTGGCTATTGATGCAAGGGAAATTGAGTGCAGCCTTCTTGGAAATGACGAGCCCGAAGTTTCTGTTCCTGGAGAAATTATACCCGCAAATGAATTTTATGACTATGAAGCAAAATATCACAGTGAAAATTCCAGGCTTATTATACCAGCACGTAGCTCGGAAAAGAAAATCCATGAACTTCAGGATATTGCTAAAAAAGCATTTAAAGCGATGGATTGTGCTGGAATGGCAAGAGCAGATTTTTTCCTTGAAAAAAAAACTGAAAAAGTTTACATTAATGAATTAAACACAATTCCTGGATTTACTAAAATCAGTATGTATCCAAAATTATGGGAAGCCAGCGGTCTCCCATATACCGATTTAATAGACAAACTCATTCAATTAGCAATTGAAAATCATAAAGAAAAAAGCAAAAATATAACCCGTTATATATGAAGAAATTCTTCGATTCGCTATTAAAAATTAAGTCATTTCAAATTTTTTAATTTAACAATTTTATACTTTATAGATTAAATCACAATAAAAATTGAAATATAAAGCTTAAATAATGAAAAATAAAACAAAGAGTAATCTATTTTTACCTGTCGGGATAGGATTTTTCGGTATGTCTTTACCCCTGTTCATAGCGATTTTTTTCAGTACCGATTTAATTGAAAAATTGTGTAATCTTATTGCAGGAATCGTAATGTTCATAATCGGGTTTATTATAATCAGACAGGGTAAAAAAATGGAAAACTGAAAAATGAACCTTCATATAATTGACTGGATTTTTATATTCTGGTATTTCATTATTGCCCTCGGGATAGGTATAATATATGCCAGAAGAGCAGGGAAAAGTATTACAGATTATTTTATATCAGGTCGTTCACTTCCCTGGTGGGTTGTAGGAACATCGATGGTTGCTACAACTTTCGCAAGTGATACTCCACTTGCAGTTACAGGTTTTGTTGCAAACCATGGTATTGCAGGAAACTGGCTGTGGTGGAGCCTTGTTTTTAGTGGAACCCTCACAATATTCTTTTTTTCAAGGCTCTGGAGAAGAGCTGAAGTTATCACAGATGTGGAAATCGCTGAATTGAGATATTATGGTAAACCAGCCGCTTTTCTGAGATGTTTCAGGGCATTATATCTGGGAATCCCCATTACTGGCATCATTTTTGGCTGGGTTACCCTTGCTATGGCGAAAATTCTGGGAATAGCTCTGGGATGGAACCAGAATTCTGCTATCCTGATATGCCTGCTTCTTGCTTTAATATACACAACTTTATCAGGATTCTGGGGGGTTGTTACAACGGATATCCTTCAGTTTTCGATGGCAATGACCGGTTCGATATTTCTTGCAATTATCTCAGTTAGTAAAATCGGAGGGATTAGCTCATTAAAAGCTCAACTTGTTGAAAGGTTTGGAACACATCATCAGCTTCTTGATTTTTTTCCTGTATCGGGTTCTGAATGGATGCCGGCAATGGCACTTTTTGTTTATCTTGCAATAAACTGGTGGGCCGCCTGGTATCCCGGTTCTGAGCCGGGTGGCGGTGGGTTCATTACCCAGCGGATGTTTGCAGCAAAAGATGAAAAACACTCCCTTCTTGCAACTCTATGGTTTAATATAGCCCATTATGGACTGCGTCCCTGGCCATGGATTCTTGTAGCTCTTGTTTCTGTAGTTGCTTATCCTCATCTTTCTGATCCCGAACTGGGTTATCCGAAGGTTATGATAGATTTTCTGCCAATTGGACTTAGAGGGTTGATGGTTGCAGCTTTTCTTGCTGCTTATATGTCCACAATAGATTCATTACTGAATCTTGCCGGTTCTTATTTAACTTCAGATGTATATAAGCAATATCTTGTAAAAAATAAATCAACTAAACATTATGTTATAGCCTCAAGAATATCTATAATAATAGTAATGGCAATAGGTGGTATCATTACCAGTAAGCTTGACACGGTGGCAGGAGCCTGGAAAATCATCCTTGCGATGGGTGCTGGCACAGGTCTTGTCTATATCCTGAGATGGTACTGGTGGCGGATTAATGCCTGGTCAGAAATCTCCGCAATGTCCTGCTCTTTCATAATATCCACATCACTGAATCCAGAACTTTCTCCGGGTTTCATAAAAAATATCTTAAAATCATTGAATATTTCCACTAATTTACCCTGGGAAAAACAGATGATTATTATCGTATCCATTACCACAGTTGTATGGCTAATTGTTACATTTCTTACAAAACCTGTAAAAAAAGAACATCTTATTGCATTTTATAAAAAAGTAAAACCGGGTGGGTTCTGGAAACCCATTACAAAAGATTTAGAAGAATTGAAGAGTATTAAAGTCCACTTCTGGCACAACCTGTTGAACTGGTTAGTTTCTTCTGTTCTTATATATACATTTATGTTCGGAACAGGTAAAATAATTCTGGGATTCTATACAACAGGTTTATTACTTCTCATCACTTCGATAATACTCGGTATAATATTGTATTTCAGTATTAAAAGAACCGAGTGGTATATATC
>QNDJ01000294.1 GCA_003644825.1 Candidatus Zhuqueibacterota bacterium
CCGAGCTTTTAATTATACATACCGCTACTGATGAAGCTCAATACTTTTTAGGTTTTTTAATTTATAGACATATCGCTTCTACGAAGCTCCTTAGTAAATTCTAAACTGTTATTGCAAGCCCTTAAGGACGAAACAATCTTTTCAATAACAAGAAAAATTAAAAGATAAATAGATTGGGTATCTCTACTTTACAAATGAGAATCACTAAAATCAGAGTTTTTACATAGCCTGATTATTTTATCTTTTTTATTTAAACAATAACTTATTTAATGTTCATCTAATATCTACATCAAAACCAGTATAAATGATTCTTCCGTACAATGGTGCATACATATAAGCTGCATTTGAAGTATCTCTTTTTGGTTGTGTATAATTTAACAGGTTTTTTCCTCCAATAAAAACACTTACTCTTCCGTTTATCTTTTTGGATACTTTAGAATTAAGAATGAAATATCCATCTGTTTTTTCAATAATAAGATTAGCTGTGTCATCGTCTGGGACATGGTCAATATACATACTTCCAGTATAGATAATGTTGCTGTAGATTTGCCATCCTCCATTCAGACTCAATGTAAAAGAGGCACTTCCAGTCAAATTTGGGCTTCTTGGAACATGGTCACTATATTTCCAGCCGTCATTATTTGTAGGATAATTTTCTTTAGTATACCTTGGTTTATCTAACCTGGCATCGGTATAGACAAAATTAAAGTTGTATTCTAATCTACTTTTAAAGGAAAGCCCGGCAAAAGATACTTCTACACCCTGGGTATATGCACCACCAAGGTTTGTCCATTTATAATCAAATCCAGGTGGAATTTCAGCTTCAGCAGGTGAAACAAAAACAACTTTATCTTTGATATTTGTGCGGAATATATTTATTCCTGCCCGATATCTTATTTTATAAATATCTGCTCCTAAAGAGAAACTGACAGCCCTTTCTGGTTTTAAATCTTTGCCTTTATAAATACGCGGTGCAGAGGCACATAGGTGCAGGTCTTCAGAAAAAAGATATGGCACCCTGAAACCTGTACCAATGTTTGCTCGAATAGTCAGGTCAGTTTGGGGATTCCATCGAAAAGCAAACCTCGGGTTAAATACCCGGGTATTATATTTTGCTCCTGTGAAATTATCTATAGACTTATGCATATCATATCGTATGCCGCTAACAAGTTCTATTTTTTTTGAAAAATGAAAATCTCCCTGAAGATATAAACCAATATCGTCAGCGTGTTTATCGCTTTTTGTTCCGTTAATATTCTGGTTCAGTTTGCTTTTTCTATACTGGATTCCTGTTAAAAACAGGTGTGAACCAACCCCTTGAGAGTATCTTAAATCTGCGAGGTGAAGTCGCTCCCTGACAATAAATGGTTTTGGATACCACTCACTTCTGAATTCAGCAAAACCATACTTGTTGATGTAGGACTCGCCTTTTTCAGTTAAATTAAGTTTGTTATCCATCATACCGGCTTCAATAGGTTTATCCCAGGCTGCTCCGTTTGTTGCATTACGATAATGGTTAACATAAGTATAATCAAAATTCAGTTTTTGTCCTTTCTGGTATTCCTTTGACAGACTTATTCCGGTGGAATATCTTGAGGTTTTGATGTGTTCTGTATCAGGGTCAAAAGGGTCATCCCAGGTATTGAAGTTCCCACCTCTTCTAAATTCACTAATAATCCGTGCTGAAAGGTTCAACTGACTGTTTTCCCCCATTGGATTATACCAGGATATTTTTGAAGATGCTCCGAAATTATCTGATTCAACTCTATCAGTATAATTGTCCTTCCCTGTATTCAGGTAGGGAGGTTTATCCCCGCCTGTCTGGTCTATTCCTTTACCGAGGTCTTTTTGTGCAGAAAATACGATTCCAACATTTTTTCTTCTCTGAGACCCATTAAGGTAGAAATGGTTTGTTCCAAAAGAACCTAAATTCACTCCAAATTTATATTCAGGAAGTGGAGAAGGTTTTTTCATAATGATGTTAACAACGCCTCCCATAGCATTACTTCCGTAGAGGGCAGAGCCTGCTCCTTTAACAACTTCTATTCTTTCTATATTTCCTGTCTGGAGTTGTTGAAGTCCGTAAACGGCTGCTAAACCTGAGAATATGGGCTGGCCATCTATCAGGGTTTGAGCATAACCGCCACCCAATCCTTCAACTCTTAAAGCCGAGAAATTACAGTTCGAACACTGCTGTTCCACCCTTATTCCCGGGATTGTTTCAAGGGCTTCATAAACCGTTTTTGCTTCTCTTTTTTTTATTTCCAGTGGTGATATTATTTCGGTGCGAACAGGAACATTTTTAATTACTGAAGGTGTTCTTGTTGCAGTAACAACAATTTCTTCACCCATTAGAGTCGCAAGTTCAAGTTCTATATCAAGATGTACTATTTCATCTGGTTTTATTTTTACTTTTTTATAATAATTTTTATAGCTAATGTAAGAAGCGATAAGAGTATAGTCTCCGGGTGGAACATTGAGTATTTTATATACACCTTTTTCATCAGTAGCTGCTCCATAAGTTGTTTTATCAAGATATACATTTACACCAATTAATGTTTCACCTGTTTCGCTATCAGTTACTTTACCAATTATTGTTCCCTTTTGCTGTATCTGTCCATAAATATTACCAGAAAAAATAATTGTAAGTATTAAAAAAACAACCACATTTCTTTTCATTCTTTTTTCCTCCTGAACAGTAACAATTTCATTATCCGTTAATTACAGGTCAATTTTTTTATATGTTGTATTTTGATACATAATACGACAATGCTCTTGGACTTATACCAAGGTCTTTTGCTGCTTCTTTTTTTACACCTTTATTTTTTCTTATAGCATCTATAATAGTTTTCTTTAGAAAATCATCTTTATATTTGCTTAAGTCTTTTTCTAATTCTATGCTTTTATTTTCATCGATATCCTGAAGATATAAATCAATGAACTTTAATCTTTTTTCTCCATCAGGGTTCAATACTATTGCTCTTTCTATCAGGTTAGCAATTTCAAGCATATTGCCTTTAAGTTTAAGTTTATACAACTTTGAAATTTCTTCTTCCGGGAAGTAGACTGGTTCTCGATTTAATTTTTCGCAGATTTTTTTTGATAAGTATTCAACCAGAGGTTGGATATCTTCCAATCTTTCTCGTAATGGCGGTATATATATGTGAATTACGTTGAGGTAATAGTACAACTCTTCAATAAAATTTCCTTTATCGATTTTGTCCCAGATATTCTTTTTGATGGACGTAATTACCCTGAAGTTTACACCTTCATTTTCCCATTTTTGAAATAGAGAGTAAATCTTCAATTGATTTTCTAAATTCAGGTCTTCAATATCTTTGAAATAAAGAGTTCCAACTGGAAAAACTGATATATCTTTTTCAGCCTGGATTTTTTTCAGAATATCTTTTTCATTTATTGCAGTTTTATTGAGTGAAAATGGGTAAAACGAAATAAATGGCAGTCTTCTATAATCGCTTAAATTATGAATCATTCTGGCTATTATGTTTTTTTCTGTTCCTATTTCTCCTCTTATTAACACCCTTGATTTTGATTTTGCTACAACCGGGATGATTTCCATAATTTTTTTCATAGAAGGACTGTTCCATCCTATTTCCTTTATGTTAAGCTCTGGTAAAAATATATTTCTGGTATAATATTGTAATA
>QNDJ01000295.1 GCA_003644825.1 Candidatus Zhuqueibacterota bacterium
ATATTCCAGCAACTATAACTGAAAGAGCAATTGATACAGTAGAAGCAAAAGCTGAAAACTTGGTCCTCTTAAAACTTTTAAAAGCTTCAGAAATAGAAAAAATAAAACCCATATTTATTTAATTGTAAAGGTTCTGGATAAATTTTATTGTGAACTGTTGAATCAACCACTTTAAAAATTGCTAAATGATAAAAAGCCAAGGTTGTTATGTTATTAAAAAAGAGTCTCATTTAAATTGGTTTTTTATCCTTAGAAAACTTTGTTTTTATTTCTATAAATGCTAATATACATTATCTGATATGATATTATTCTTTTAATATTTTGTATCTACTACTTCACCATTTTCTAATCTTATAATTTTAGCTGGAAAAGCTTTGACCAGGTTCATATTATGGGTTGCAACAAGAACAGCAGTTCCTTTTTTATTTATATCAACAAGGAGTTGTAAAATCTCAAGAGAAGTCTTACGGTCCAGGTTACCTGTAGGTTCATCTGCAAGGAGTACAAAAGGCTCGTTAACAAGAGCTCTTGCAATAACAACCCTTTGTTGTTCACCACCTGATAAGTTTAATGGATTTTCAAATCGTTTATTATGGAGTCCAACCTCTGATAAAACCCTCATAACTTTCTTATTTATCTCTTTTTTTCTTGCTCCGGTTACCTGAAGAACGAATGCTACATTATCAAATACGTTTCTGTCTTCAAGAAGTTTAAAATCCTGAAAAACAATTCCAATTTTCCTTCTTAAAAAAGGGATATCCTTTTTTGTAATTTTCAGAGAGTTGAAATTACCTATTTCAATGTTTCCTTCTTCGGGAAAAATATCCATATATATAAGACGAAAAAGGGTTGTTTTGCCTGCACCACTGGGTCCAACAATATAAATAAATTCTCCTTTTTGAATCTCAAAGGTTACTTTTTTCAGTGCTACAAACCTGTCAAATCGAACAGTAATATTGTTAATTTGAATCATATTTTTTTCCTGAGAACAAAATGAATTCTTTCGGACTTTATCCCCGGAGGATTAAAAGAATAATTATCGAACATTCCTATTGTTGTAAATTCTGTTTTAGAAATAATTGAGTTGAGTTCATCAGTAGTATATATTCTCTGTTTATGGTTTTCAAGATACATTTTATTATTTTTTTTTGATAATATTCTGAATGTATTTATTTGAAGCATATCTTCTTTAATAAAAAAACTATGTCTCTGGTAGAAAAAATCTGCTGTTTCTCCGGAGTCATAATAATCATAAAAATTTTTAATGGAATTATATTCTGTGCAAACATCAAAAATAAAAATACCATTGTCGCTGAGCGAAAAGTAAACATTGTTCAATGTATTAATAAACTCTTTACAGGTCAGAATGTAGTTAATGCTATCATAAAGACATACTATAACATTAAATTTTTTTTTCAAAGACAATTTTCTCATATCAGTCTGGAAAAAATTTATGTCATAACCCAGATTTCTTATTTTTGAAATTGCTGTATTAATCATATTCTTTGAAATGTCTGAACCAGATACTTTATATCCTTTTTTGTATAAGAAAATCAATAGTGTTCCGGTACCACAGGAAATATCAAGAATTCTGGCGTTACTTATATTTTGAGACTTAATTATTTCATCAATGTACTGAGCCCATTTTTTGTAATTAACATGTATCATAAGCTCATCATAAAAGTGAGCTAACATTTCATAAGGATATACTTCAATGACTTCTTCGTTTAACAATTTTGATGGCAAGTTTAATAGCCTCCTTCATACTTGTTTCATCTGCAATCATTTTTGTTGCAATATCATACCCAACACCGTGGTCAGGCGATGTCCTTACTAATGGTAATCCTGCTGAATAGTTTACACCTTTATTGAAGGAAATAAGTTTAAAAGGTATCAGCCCTTGGTCATGATACATCGCAAGAAAAGCAGAGAATTTACTAGTTCGGTATTTGAAAAACAAAGAGTCTGAAGAGAATGGACCTTCTATATTTATTCCCTTTTTTTGGAGAAATTTAACTGCTGGTTTAATAATTTTTTCTTCTTCATCACCAAAAAGTTTATTATCTCCAGCGTGAGGATTCAGTGCACAAACCCCTATTAAAGGGTTAGAAATATTAAAGTCATCCCTGAGTGAATTATATAATATTTCGCATTTTTCAACAATTAATTTCTCAGATATTAATGAAGGAATATCAGATAATGGATGATGGGTCGTTACAAGTCCAACTTTCATTTGTTTACTTACCATTAACATAAGATATTTTTCACATCCTGATTCTTTTGCAATAAACTCTGTTTGCCCCTGAAAAAAATGCCCTCTTCTATTTAAAGAGGATTTACTCAAGGGGCCCGTTACAATTGCGTCTATTTCGCCTTTTAAGCATAAAGTTATTGCTTCTTTTAAGGATTGAAATGCGGCTATATCCCCCTTCTCTGTTGAGAAACCTCTTTTTATATCCTTGTTCTTTAATTTGATTATGGAATAAATATTTATACTATTTTCTAATATATTTTTATAGATTGGTGGAAGTAGTAAGTTTATATTTTTTTTGATATTCAGTTTGTTAAAAATATCTTTAAAAACAAGTTCATTTCCGATAATAACAGGAATAGACTGACTTATTATTTTATTATCCAGTAGAGATTTGGCAATTACTTCTGGACCTATGCCGTTAAAATCACCCATTGTGATGCCAATTACAGGTTTTTTCTTCATTTCTACAACCCTGTTGGCAGGTCAATAAAATGAGTATCAAGATTAAATCTATCTTTTATATATTTTTGAAGGGCTTTTACTCCGAGAGTTTCCGTTGCATAATGCCCTGCAAAAATAATGTTCTTTTTAATTTCTTTAGTATAACGGTAAATTTCGTGTTTGGGTTCTCCTGTAAAAAATGTATCAACTTCAGTATCTTCAATCTGTGTTATTAAATCTGCTCCGCCACCAGAAATGACCGCCACCTTTTTAACCATATTTCCACCAAATTTAAAAAATACAGGTTTTGTATTAAATTTTTCCTGAACTTTATGAATGAAATCATCTAAATTCATTTCATCTTCATAATACCCTGTATAACCAATTAATGTCCCGTGATAGTTTCCGAATTTGTTTTCAGGGGTTAACCCCAGAATCTTTATTATCTGTATATTGTTTCCTATTTCAGGATGTAAATCAAGAGGTAAATGACAGGCATAAAGGGATAATTCATTTTCAATAAGAAATTTTATCCTTTTTAGATGATTACCCACCAGTAGCTTTGGTTCACTCCAGAACAGGCCGTGATGAACTATAAGTAAATTACTATTAGATTCAACTGCTTTCTTGAAAGAATCTTGGCAGGCATCAACAGCAAAAGATACTTTTTTAACCTGATGTTTTCCTTCAACCTGAAGACCATTCTGGGATTTGTCCTCTATTTCTTCAACTTTGAGGTATTTGTTCAATTCAGCAACTAAATTTTTTAACTCCATTGTTATTCATCTTAAATTAATTGTTACACGAATACAAAGACCTGATAGACTTATTAGTGAAAAATATAAGAAGTCATTAAATATAAATCAAGGCTTTTTTGTTATATAACAGATAAGACAATGTATATTTGATGTTCACATAATTAATAAATATTAAATTAAATAACCGAATGCTTTAAGTATTTC
>QNDJ01000296.1 GCA_003644825.1 Candidatus Zhuqueibacterota bacterium
AAAATAAATAACAATATATCAATAAATTACAGTAATTTCCGCATCTCCCCCATTTTTCGGGCATTTTGAGATGCGGAAAAACTTGTTTTAATATAATAAATCATATAAAAATTAGCAAGAAAATTATTATGAAACAAGAATAATAACAATGTCCATTATATTTGTATTGGTTGGGCCTGTAAATATTAACTCTCCCGTTCTACTGAAGAAATTATAAGAATCATTATTTTTCAGATGTTTTTCAGCAACCAATCCCTTCTTTAAACCTCTTTCAACAGTAAAACTATCCACAATAGCGCCTGCTGCATCAGTGGGTCCATCAGTTCCATCAGTTCCACCACATAAAACAACAACATTTTTCAGTCCAGAAATCTCCAGTGCAGAAACAAGGGCAAACTCCTGACATCTTCCTCCTTTACCTGAACCTCTAATAGTAACAGTTGTTTCTCCACCGCATAATACACAGGCTGGCTTTTTAACAGGCCTATTATAAAAGAGAATCTCTTTTGCAATTCCCGCAGTAATTTTAGCAACCTCCCTTGCTTCTCCTTCCATTAACGAAGTCAAAATCATTGAATTAAATCCATATTCTTCCGCCTTTATACCGGCATTTTCAAGGGCAATTGTATTATTCCCAATAACATAATGCTTACAATTATTCAATGCCTTACTTTCAGGTTTTACAGTTTCTCCTTTTCGTTCCTCGATAAATTTTTTCATATAATCCGATAATTTATCAAATATATTATATTTCTTAAGGATGAACTCCACATCAGAAGAGCCGGTTTTATCGTAAACAAAAGGACCCGAACCGGTTATACTTATATCATCTCCAATAGTATCTGATAAAATCAAATTAATAACCCTTGCAGGATGTGCATACCTTCCCAGCTTACCACCCTTAACCTTCGAAAGATGTTTTCGAACAGTATTTATCTCTTTAATATTTGCTCCTGAATTTAAAAGAAGCTCTGTAATTTTCTGTTTATCTTTCAGAGAAATTTTATCTTCTGGAGCACAAAGTAATGCAGAAGTCCCGCCTGAAAGAAGATAAATAACCAGGTCATCCTTTCCGCATTTTTTCAATATTTCAATGATTTTTTCAGTTGCTTCAACTCCTTTCTTATCAGGAACTGGATGGCCCGCTTCAACAACCTCCAGCTTACTTAATCTGGAACCATATCCATATTTCGTTACAACCAGTCCATAACTTATCCTATCCTTCAAAATATCCTCTATAGCATAAGCCATAGGAACACTTGCTTTGCCTGAACCAAGAACAATTATTTTATTAAATTTATCAAGTTCAATCTCAAAAAAATTATCAACATTCAATATACTATTCTTAACTGTTATTTTCTCTTTCAACAATTTTTTTGCATCAACTGAAGACAATGCATATCTAAAGATTTTTTCTGCTTTATTTCTCAGGGTTTCCTGAGAGGATTCTTCATTCATCTTTAGTTACTTTATTTTTTTTAAGAAATCATTATTAAACTTCAATCCTTCTTTTTTTACTTCAAATCCTGCAAGGGATTCAAAAAATCTAATAATTGCACTATGGTCAAGTTCGTCTTTACCCTGATTTACCAGGGCAGCAAGAACCTGCTGGATAAGGGAAGTAAAAGGTACTGGAACCTTCAGGTCTTTTGCAGTCAGAACAGCGTTATCTATATCTTTTTTCTGCAGTTTTATTTTAAAACCGGGTTTAAAATTTCTTTCAAAAATGAGAGGTGCTTTTGTTTCAAGAACTCTGCTGCCTGCCAGCCCATCCTTTATAACATCATATATATCCTGAGGATTCAATCCTGCTTTTGTTCCAAGAATAAAAGCCTCGGATACTGCAACAATATTTAAAGAAACTATTATCTGATTTGCAAGTTTTGTAAAGTTCCCTGCACCAATTTCTCCAACTCTTTTAACGCTCCTGCCCATTACCTTCAACAGGTTATAACATCTGTCAAAAATTTCTTTTTTCCCGCCAACCATTATAGCCAGAGTTCCTTCAATTGCACCTGTTTCTCCCCCACTTACAGGCGCATCGAGCATTTCAACACCATACTCTGAAGCCTCTTTAGCTATCTTTCGGGAAACAAATGGAGCAATAGAACTCATATCTATTATAATGGCTCCCTTTTTAGCGCCCTTTAATACTCCATTCTTACCAAGTATAACTTCTTCAACATCTGGTGAATCAGGAAGCATTGTTATAATTATATCACTTTTTTGTGCAACATCCTCAGGAGAACTACCTTTTTCTGCTCCAAGCTTAACAAGCTCATTTATAGGTGATTCAGACCTGTTATAAACTACCAACTCATATCCAGCCTTAATCAAATTCATAGCCATTGGCTTTCCCATTATACCAAGACCAATAAAACCAATAATTTCACTTTTCATCCTCTACTCCATTTAATCAATAATTATAAAATAAAAAAGGAACTTAAAACTTAATAAAACCAGCTCCTTCCTCTGAAGAACAGATATAAATTTCAGGTTTTATTTTTGTTTTTTCAAAATACACTTTTTCCATTTTATTCTGAAGTTCCATAATAGCTTTATCTTCAAGCAGAGTAATAGTGCAACCCCCAAAACCTGCTCCCATCATTCTTGAACCGTAAACCCCTTCAACACTTCCTGCAATTTCTACCATAAGGTCAAGCTCTTTACAGCTTACTTCATAAAGGTCTCTGAGGCTAAAATGAGAAGCATATAATAAATTCCCAAATTCTTCAAAATTACCATCATTCAAAACCTTAAGGCTTCTTAAAACCCTCTCATTCTCAAAAATAACGTGTTCACATCTTCTCGCAATTGTATCCGGGAGTTTCTGTTTAAATTTCTCGAAATTTTCTACCGATACATCCCTGAGAGAGTTTATACCGGGTAAAAACGCTCTTAATATTTTTACTCCATCTTCACATTCTTTCCTTCGTTTATTATATTCTGACGAGACAAGCTGTCTTTTTACCTTCGTATTTGATATTACAATTTTTATACCTTTTAAATTAAAGGGAATATACTTATAATCAAGAGTTTTACAATCTATAAAAAGAGCAGAATCTTTTTTCCCGAGTAAAGATACAAACTGGTCCATAATTCCGCATTTAACACCAACAAACTCATTCTCGGCTTTCCGGGCAAGCTTAATCATCTCAAGTTCAGAAATGTTGAGGTCATTTAATACATTAAACATAAGTATTGTAGCAATCTCAACAGCTGCAGAAGAACTCAATCCTGCTTCTACCGGTATATTTCCCCCAATTAATACATCTGCACCTGAAAGCTTGTATCCCTTTTTCTGGAGAACATCCGCAACACCCCTTTCATAATTACTCCATTTACTGTTTTCATCAAATTTAATATCATCTAAAGAAAATTCCACTCTATCACTATAATCTTTTGCATAAATTTTAATCTTATTGTCATCTCTCTTTTTAGCAATGATTTCAATTTTTCTATCAATGGCAGCCGGTAAAACAAACCCTTCATTATAATCAGTATGTTCACCAATAAGGTTTATCCTTCCAGGTGCTTTCACATACAAATCGGGTTTAACTTTATAAAGAGCTTCAAACTCAATAATCAAATCATCTTTCATACTGAACCTCATCCAAATTTAAAATGTAATTAATTATAAAAATT
>QNDJ01000297.1 GCA_003644825.1 Candidatus Zhuqueibacterota bacterium
GATAATAATCAGGCAACATACATAGTATTATAGGGGATTAAATTTAGAAGGAAACTCTGAAGAAAATATTTTTTTTATTTGTTTTCAGGTAATTATAAAAATGAAAAATTTAATGGAAAAAGGAACAAGATGTCTTATAGTTCAGTCGAAATTTTCAACTTTTAGTTTCTGGAATTATGTTGATGTCTGCAAACTTATAGGGGCAAAATATCCAGCTGCACCTTTAGGTTTAATAACGGTAGCATCACTGTTACCCCAGCATTGGGAGTATAAACTGGTTGATTCCAACGTTGAACCACTGCTGGATGAACACTTCTGGTGGGCAGATGTTGTTTGTACCGGTGGTATGTTATCACAGCAGAAGGGTATTATTTCTATAATCGAAAAAGCTCATCAGAATGATTGTCCGATTATTGTTGGTGGTCCAGACCCGACATCTCAACCGAATTTATACCAATCAGCAGATTACCTTGTCCTTGGAGAGGGTGAAGTAACAATCCCTATGTTAATTCAGGACCTCGAAAAAGGAGTAAAAAGCGGTGTATATATTTCTCCTGAAAGAGCAGATATGACAAAGGTTCCTGTTCCCAGGTTTGACCTGATACGATTTAAAGATTACATTCAGGTCGGAATACAGTATTCCAGAGGATGCCCCTTTAACTGTGAGTTTTGCGATATCATTGAGCTATATGGAAGAAAATCACGAACAAAAACTCCTGAACAGATAATTAATGAACTTCAAACTCTTTATAACCTTGGGTATAGAGGGCATATTGATTTTGTTGATGACAATTTTATAGGTAATAAAAAAAATGTCAAAAATGTGTTATCCATTGTGAAGAAGTGGTGTAAAGAAAAAAAATTCCCTTTTTATTTTACAACCGAAGCTTCTATAAATCTGGCAGATGATGATGAACTTTTACAGATGATGAAAGATGTTGATTTCAGGTTTGTATTTATAGGAATTGAAACACCCGAAAATAAAATACTGGTTTCTACAAAAAAAGTCCAGAACGTTAATAAATCCATTGTAGACTCTATAAAGAAGATTCATTCATACGGTATAGTTGTCAATGCAGGTTTTATTATCGGTTTTGACAATGAAGATAATCAAATCGCTGATAAAATGATCAGTTGTATTCAGGACTCCGGAGTATGTATGGTTATGCTGGGAATGTTATATGCTTTGCCCAATACACAACTGACAAAACGCTTGAAAAAGGAAGGAAGATTGTTTGAAAATGATTCAATAATAACAGATAATGACATCGGAATTGATCAGTTAACGGGTGGATTAAATTTTATTACTGAAAGGCCAAGGATAGATATTTTAAAAGACTTTATCCGCATTATAAAATATATATATAATCCTGAGAATTATTATAAGAGAGTGATCAGTACTGCTCTTAATTTGAGACCTGCGAATAAATACAGGCCTGGCATTCGAAAGATATTGAAAATAGGAAAGGCATTCCTGAAAGTATGTGGCAAAATGGGTTTTAATAAAATAACTGGCTGGTTGTACTGGAAAATGATTTTTACCGTTCTTTTTAAAAACCCCGTAGCAATCGAACCAGCTATTAATCTTTCTGCAATGTTTATCCACTTTTATAAACAATCCAAGTTCATTATTTCTCTTACAATTAAGAAGATTCGTTATCTTGAAAAAAGTAAAGAAGAGTATTATAATAAATACCATTTCCTGAAAAAATAACAGTAGTAATAAAAATACATAAAGTAAAATTTATTAAAAAAGAGATATACTATTTTAGATATTTTTCAAACCAGTTAATTACCCGATTTAACACATCTATCTGGTGTTTTTCTTCACGGATTCCATGTCCTTCTCTGGGATAAACAACAAGTTCTGTTTCGACACCGTACCTTTTCAGTCCCCGGTGGAATTGATAACACTGGGCAATAGGGTCAATAACATCTTCCTTTCCACATAGAATTAAAGTAGGAGTTCTAACATTTTTAATATGTGTCATTGGAGACCTCTCTATAAAGAGCTTTAAATTTTCATATGGAGTACCAAGATACCAGGTATCGTAAGGATTAATTGAATTGGTTTCTGTTCCATATTCAACAGCAAGGTCTGTCATAGGAGCTCCTGAAACGGAAGCTTTGAATCTGTCAGTTTGAGTAACCGCCCAGGCTGCCATATATCCCCCATAAGACCATCCACCGATACCAATTTTTTCCGGGTCTGCTATTCCCTGTTCAATCATATAATCAACACCTGCCATTACATCTTTAAAATCTCCACCCCCCCAATCTCTTCTATTGGATATCATAAATTCATATCCATATCCAATGGAACCTCTGATGTTAGGGCATAAAACAACAAAACCACGGGTAGATAAAAGTTGCGCCCATGAATTGAACCTGTTAGACCATACACCAGAAGGACCTCCATGGACAAGAACAACAAGAGGAAATCTTTTTCCCTGCTGATATTCGAAAGGTTTATAAACTGCAGCCTCAATTTCTTTTCCATCAAAACTGGGATAGTGTACTTTTTCTGGTCTAATAAGTTTAATGTTATCCCATTCTTTATTGAAATCAGTTATCTTTTTTGCTTTTCCAGGGCTGTATGATACCCATAATTCGGGTGGTTGTGTTGCTGTTTCACCAACAAATACAAGAAAATTGGAGTTCACATCAAAGGAACCTGAGGGGGTTAAGTTAAAATTACCCAATCTATTAACTTTACCATCTCTGGCAATAGTATAAAATGTTCTGCTAAATCCTGTAACAGAAAGGATTAAAAAACTTCCATCTTTATACCATTCAAATGAACTGACTATTCTATTAATGGTTGTTTCAGTCAGGTTTAATGGGGTTTTATCCTTAATTGACAGAAGGTAAAGGTCATAAGCACCGGGTCCGTCAACTCTTGAACCAAGATAAGCAATAAATTTTCCATCGGGTGAAACTTTAAGGTTGTTAAAAGGACCTTTAGGGCTGATAATTTTCTCCATTTTTCCGTCTTCGATGTGAACCAGATATATCTTGTCGGTAAATAATTCCGGCTGAGGATTATCAGTTGCTGAAATAATCAGAAATTTACCATCGGGTGTCCAGGTAAATTCTGAAATACGCCATTTTTCTTCAGTAATCTGTTTGACTTTACGGGTTTCTATATCTATGATTCTCAGTTGTGGATGTTTGTCATCTTTATCTACAACGTAGGCATCATCTTTCTCCTTTTGTTTTTTTTCTTCTTCTTCAGTTTTTGGAGTTGTTGAGAGAAAGGCAATCTTTGTTCCATCAGGCGACCACTCAAAAGATGTAATCCCTGTTTTACTGTTTGTTAAGGCTTGAGCTTCTCCTCCATCTATTGGAATAAGGTAAATCTGAGTTTTTTCATCACGATTTGACAAAAATGCTAATTTTTTACTATCAGGGGACCACCTTGGATGCCTGTCTGATTTTTTTGAAGTAGTAAGCTGGCGAACTTCTCCTGTCTTTACATTAAAAATCCATATATTACTGGTGTGTTTTGTGCCTTTTACAGGTTCTGATAAAACCATCGAGACATATTTCCCATCAGGGGAAATTTTTATGTCGGATATACGTCTTCTTTTTATCGCCCGTTCCGGGGTTAATATGCTATCTGCTGCTGGAGTAGTTTTCC
>QNDJ01000298.1 GCA_003644825.1 Candidatus Zhuqueibacterota bacterium
AATTTAAATTCCATCATTTTTTGAGCCTAATTGCAGCCTGAGTCATTATCATTTCAAATAAAATATAATTCTGTAAATGTTGGTTAATGCAAAGAGATTTATCCATAATTGAGATTCAATGTTTGTTGCTTACATTTATGTTTGACCTGAACCTGAAGAAATTTTGTAAAAATAAAAATTAATTAAACTTTGAGCGATTTTATACGTATAAATATAATTATAATTAACCTTCCATTTTTTAACAATTAATAACAGGAGTTATGTAATGAGAAGAATGAATAAAGCTCTTATTTTTCTTCTGTTGTTTCTCTTAATTTCAGGATTTTATACAGGTTTTACAGGAAAAGCATTATCACAGGTTTCAGGTAAGGAAACGATTACTGCTGCTGAACTTAAAGCTCATCTGTATTTTATAGCTTCGGACGAACTTGAAGGTAGAGAAACAACAAAAAGGGGGTTAAATATTGCTGCCCGTTATATTGCCTCACAACTTCTTGCCTATGGTTATAAACCCATTGGAGATAATGGAACGTATTATCAACACTTTAAAGTAGATGTTATTTCTGTTCCAGGAGATATTGACCTTATTGTTGAATCAGGTTATTCAAAAAAGGTTCTGAAACAGGGAAAAGATTTCATCATAGGGCAGACGCCTGAAAAGAACAAGAAATTTTCCGGTGGTCTTGTTTTTGCAGGGTATGGTATTTCTGCACCAGAATTAGGATGGGATGACTATGCAAATATCGATGTAAAAGGAAAATTTGTAATGGCAATAATGGATAAACCGAAATATAAAGACGATGTCTTCAATAAACCCGAGAACCAGAAATATCTTAATCAGCCGAGAACAGCTCTTAACAAGGGTGCAATTGGTGTCATTGGTATAATTCCAGCACAATTTGAAGCTCAATGGGACGCTATTGCTCCATCTATGGTTGGGCAGGAGCAGATGGTAATCGCCGATACGCCTCAGGCAGGGAATTTTCTTGGAATTTATATCCCCAGAAAAACAATGAAAGTTCTTCTTAATTTATCCGTTGAAGAATATAATAAATATATAAAAACTATTAATAACAGGGAGAGAATAAATCCAGAAGAAGTGGAGGGAGTTAATCTTTCAATTAATGTTGAAAAACGTAAGGAGACGAGAGTAACCCAGAATGTCGTTGGTGTATTGGAAGGTTCAGACCCGGTGTTGAAAAATGAGTATGTTGTTCTTGGTTCCCATTATGACCATCTGGGAGCAAGGGACAGTGTTGTATATAATGGTGCTGATGATGATGGCTCTGGAACAGTTGCTCTTCTTGAGATTGCTCAGGCATTTGCTCTGGGCGAACGGCCAAAAAGGTCTGTATTGTTTGTGTTTCATACCGGTGAGGAAAAAGGACTTCTCGGTTCAAGATATTTTACGGACCACCCTCTTGTTCCACTGGAGAAAATATCCTGTCAGTTAAATCTTGATATGATAGGTAGAAATGGTAGGGATAGTATTTTTGTTGTTGGAAGTGATAAGTTAAGCTCTGAACTTCGTAAAATTAATGAAGAGGTTAACAGAAAAGAGATTGGTATGATATTTGATTATAAATATGACGCACCTGATGATCCTGAGAGAATTTACTATAGAAGTGACCATTATATGTATGCTCGCTACGGGATACCGATAATATTTTATTACAGTGGTGACCATCCTGACTATCACAGGCCGACAGATACTCCCGATAAATGTGATTATATAAAGATGCAGAAAGTCTCAAGGCTTGTATATCTGGTAGCAAAAAAGGTTGCCAACCTGGATCACATGCTTGTGCTTGATAAGGATGTAAAATATAGAGGAAAACCAAGACTTTCTGATAAGGAAGGAAGAAAATCAATAACCAGAACAGACCTTTTAGCACATCTGAGTTTCATTGCTTCGGATGAACTTGAGGGACGTGAAACAACAAAAAGAGGACTGAAAATAGCAGCAAGATATATCGCAAGTTATCTGAAAGCTTATGGATTCAAACCTGTAGATAAAGATAGATCGTATTTTCAACGGTTTAATGTTGCAATCGATAAGATTAAGGAAGGTTCAAAACTGATTGTGAGAAAATTTGGAGTTGAAAAAGAATTTTTACCTTATAAAGATTTCATTATATTTGGTAATTTTCCTGAAAAGGTGGAAACTACAGGCGGGTTAGTTTTTGCAGGTTATGGTATACATTACCCTGAACTCGGCTGGGATGATTTTTCAGATATAGACATTAATGGTAAGTTTGTGGTTATTTTTTCCGGGATTCCTGTTTTTAAAGACTCCATTTTTGCTAAAAGAGAATATGTTATAAATATAAATAAATATAGAAAAGAATACCTCAAGAAACATAATGCGGCTGGTGTTATATACGTTTTTGCTCCAAGACTTGAGAGAATCTGGAAAAGAATAGTCTCTTCTGGAGGAAGGATGAAACTTCCCGATGTAAAAGAAAATTTTAAGGATTATATTCCTTTAATATATGTAAGGTCAAAAACAGCAGGGAAAATTCTTGGTTTATCTGAATATGAGATTAAAGAAATTACCGGTAAAGTAAGAAATGGAGAAAAGTTGAGAACTTATGAAAGCTTTAGCACAGAGGTAGAATTTTATTTATACAGGAAACGAGAACTTAAAGAAACCCAGAACGTCGTTGGCGTTTTTGAAGGTTCAGACCCTGTATTAAAGGACCAATATGTTGCTTTTGGTGCTCACTATGACCATTTAGGTGTCAGGAATGGAGTTGTATATAATGGTGCTGATGATGATGGTTCCGGGACTGTGGCTCTACTTGAAATTGCTGAAGCATTCTCAAAAGGAGTTCGACCTAAAAGGTCTATTCTTATGGTTTTTCATACCGGTGAAGAAAAGGGCCTTCTTGGTTCAAGTTATTTTACAGACCATCCTCTTGTGCCTCTTGAAAAAATTGACTGTATGCTGAATATAGATATGATCGGCAGAAGATCCACAGATAGCCTTTTTATTATCGGTGCTGATAGATTAAGCCCAGAACTGGACAAAATAAATAGAGAGGTAAACAAAGAAGAAACAGGTATGGTATTTGACTATAGATATAATGCCCCGGATGACCCTAATAATTTCTACCGAAGGAGTGACCATTATATGTATGCTCGGTATGGTATTCCTGTGATTTTTTACTTCTCAGGAACTCATGAGGATTATCACAGGCCAACTGATGATGTTGAAAAGATAAATTTTGAAAAGTTTGAAAGGGTTACAAGGCACATCTATTCTGTTGGTTTTAAAATCGCAAATTTAGACCATATGCTTAAAGTTGAAAAAGGACCTAAAAAAAGAGGAAAAATAAAAACAGAAAGATAAAATTTTGTTTCATAAATATATACATCTGGTTATTTTTAATGTTTTTCTATAATTCCTAATTCTCCCGAGTTCATTATTGACGTTTGAATTTAAAAAATTTGAATTTGTTCAGAATTTAGGATTTATTGAAACAGCAAATTTCTCGAATTAAGCTAAATTACTACCGTAGCACCAGAATCTATTTCTGGTGCTTTTTTTCTATTGGAAGTTATATAAAATTACTTTGTCTTAAATAATATAAAAAATTCAATATAAAATAGATTATTTAATTTACAAGTACAATAT
>QNDJ01000299.1 GCA_003644825.1 Candidatus Zhuqueibacterota bacterium
GATAAAAAGTCGAATATAAATTCTTAAAAGTAATTTAAGTAGAATTAAAAAAAGATATTCCTGTGTAAAAGTTTTTATTTGATATTATTTTTGAGTTTTTAAACTTAAAAAATTGTTGTATGTTGTAAAAATCTTTTCTGAGAAACAAAAAAAGAAGGTATATATTAATCAAGATAGGGAACCATTTCACCATATTTAGCAAAAATCTCTGAAGAACCACCGGAGTGCAGGAAAACTACATTATCTTTTTTATTGAAATATCCTTTTTTTATTAAATCTATCAAACCCGCCATGGCCTTACCAGAATAAACAGGACCGAGAATAATACCTTCCGTTCGGGCAGTAATTTTAATGGCTTCAACACATTCAGGAGTAACAGAACCGTAACCCGGTCCGGTATAATCATAAAAAATAGTATAATCTTTTTCAGAACATTCTATATCAAAATCCAATAGTTTACCTGCTTTTACAACATTTTCTTCTATTCTGTTTACCCCGAGGGTCAAATACTCATCCTTCCCGAAAACGCTTATACCTGTAATGTTAAAGTTCATTTTAAACAATTTTTTCCCGAGAATAATACCGGTAATTGTACCCATTGAACCACTGGTTAAAACAAAAAAAGACGGCACAAAACCGTAATTCTGTGATTGTTCCTTTATTTCATATACACATCTACAGTAACCAAGAGCACCAACGGGAATACTACCACCAACGGGTATATAAACGGGCTTTTTGTTTTCCTTTTCCAGTTCTTTTTTAATTTCTTTATAAACTGACAGTGCAGTTTCACCCCAGCTTTTAGAGGGTTCTATTTCTCTAAACACTATTTTACTGCGGTAAATCTGATGTGTAACAAGATTACCGGTAATAAGTTCAGGTTTTTGGGAAAGAGCGATAATTCTGTAGTCAAGGCCAACCTTCCTTGCTGACCCGGCAGTTAAAAGGGTATGATTTGATTGGGGACCTCCTGCTGTAACGATTGTGTTATAACCTGCCTTTATAACATCATAAAGGATGTATTCTAATTTTCGTATTTTATTTCCACCAAAAGCAATCCCGCAGAGGTCATCCCTTTTTATCCAGATTTTTGGTCCCCCAAGATAATTTGAAAGATTTTCTAATGGTTGAAGAGGTGTAGGAAATAACCCGATTTTCAACCTCGGATATTCATCGAAATTCACTATGATTACTCCTGTTAATGTTTAAAAGAATTACTCCATTTGTACCTTAGCTCATCTATGTAGTCCAGCTGATTTTTTATTACTGAAGCAGTAATATTTTTTTTGAGATTTAAGATATTGTCTGAAATCCTGTAAAAACAAAAAGAAGCCTCGCTTTTAGGTTTTCTTATGATGTATGGAATTCTGCTATTAGATATCCCTCTTAAAGAGTGGTCTTCAGAGATATTTCCGAAATATCTTATAGAATAGCCAGTGTAATGGAATAATCTGTTTCTAATTTCTTCAGCAACTTCTTTTCCTCTTTTTTCATTACACATATTCACTATAAGCCCGAGTTTATAGTTCTTAAGTATATCAATCAATCTGCTTTTGTGAGGATTAAATCTATCGGCTCGTTTTTTAATTCTCATCAATATTGATAAATACCTTTTGAGTTTTCTTGCAATTAACTGGGAATCTTTTCCGATACCACTGAATTTTTCAATCTCATTTTCGATTAAATTTTCTGTTTTTTCAATTTCTTCTATTAACTCGCTATAAGTAGAAACCGTACTGGCCTGGATGTTCTCAAATTCTTTCTGAAGGGGTAGCAACTCTTTTTTATAAAATTTATCCACATTTTCTGGTTTTATTCTTTCATTGTCAATCGATTCTAAATCAACAATCATTTTTTTCACAGTATAATTATTTTTAAAGCAGTTAATGAGTTTATCTGTAAGTTTTTTTATTCTTTCATCATCACAAAACGCTTTTAATATTTGATTAGCAAGTAATGTAAGTGCAAGATGATAGAATGCCTCAATAGAGCTTCTTTCACCTGTTGTAATCAACACTTTATTTTTGATGTTTCTTAAAAAGTAAAGGAGATTACTGGAGAGCCCACCACCAAAATCGATGATTTTAATCTGAGCATCTGATTCATTAAGGTAATACAATAACCTGTTTCTATGCTCATAAAATAGTCCCTGAGAAGCCTTTGAAGGGCTTGAGGAAATAACCTTAAGATTGTTAATGGGGGTTCCCGTTTTTAGCATATCCCAGTCAATTTTTTTATCCTTTCTTGAAAAGAGGTCTTCAATGAAATATTCAGGCTCAACACCACTGAGGAATCTCTGGTCCGGTTTACCGAAATCGAGGTCGATTAGTTCAACTTTCTGGGTCTCTTTTTTCATAATCATACTGATGTATCTCATAGTTAATGCAAGAGTCACCGCAAGAGAATTACTTACCAGGCTTTTTCCTATACCACCTTTGATAGAGCAAACGGCAAACAAATCAAGACCAAATGTTTTCCCAATTTCATCCACATATCTTTGGAAAATAAAATCTCTTTCACTCTCCCTCTGGAAAACCTTTCCAAAAATAGAGGAGAGTCTGTTTACGATATTTGAACCTTTTCTCCATCCACTAAGTAGAGATTCCTTCTTTGAAGAGACATCCTCTTCTTCTCTGATTTTAATTTCACCCCGGGTTCTTATTCTTACTCTTAATTCGGTGTAAGCTTCCAGTATTTCATGAAACCGCTCAAAGTTCTCTCTTGAGTGCCCAGCTTTATCGGGATGATACTTTTCAATAAGCCTCTGATAGGATTTAGTTATTTCCTCTAAACTTGTACCCGGTTTAACTTCTAAGATTTTATATAAATGTGAATAATCTTTATTCTTCAAATCCTGATTTTCATCCTCATTTATTTATAAAGCCTGTGTTTTAAGATATACTCTTCAACCTCTTCAGGAACTAAATATTTAATACTTTTCCCTTTCCTTATCCTGTTTCTAACCAATGTGGAAGAAATATCTATAATGGGAGTATCCAGAAAAATACAATATTTCCTGAATCTATTTTCCATTTTATTCTTTTCTGATAAACCTCTCGGCACTACAACTACATTGCATATCCGAACGATTTTATCGGGTTCTTTCCAGGTATCTAAATTGTAATAATTGTCTTCTCCAATAATCAGGTAGATGTTTTCTTTACCTGCATTGAAATCTTCTGAGATCTGTTTGATTGTATCTATTGTAAAACTGACCCGGTTAATTTGAGCTTCTTTCCTGTATATATCGAAATTTTTATTTTTATTAATTGCAAGATTTACCATACTAATTCTGTGTTCAATACTGATAATATTTTGAGAATTTTTATGAGGTGGGACAGCCGTAGGAACAAACAGGATTTTATCAAGTTTAATTTCTTCTTTTACAAATTCACATATAATCAAGTGGCCTGTATGAATTGGGTTGAATATTCCTCCAAAAACTCCTATACTTAAATTATTAATTTTCTTTTGCATCGGTTACTAAACTGGAATTATTAATCTTATCCAGAAATTCTCTTGCCTTTTTTGCAAGAGGGTTGTCCGAAAACCGCCTGATAAAATTTTCAAAAATTTCTTTTGCTTCTCTGTATCTTTTCAGTTTATAAAGACATTCACCCTTCTGATAATATGAATC